>JAZGES010000320.1:0-5076 GCA_036478935.1 Thiotrichaceae bacterium | reverse complement strand
GAGTTGAAAAATAAATTATTGGCTTGTTTGCGCGATGAGGAGAAAATTGTGCAGCAGTTGGAAACTATAATGTAAGTATCCAGTTTCTTGACTAAAATAAGAATATGAAAAAAGTCTGTGTCATGTTCGGCGACAAGTTAGCCAACTACCATTTTGGTCAAGAGCATCCTTTTGGCCCAAAACGCTATTGGGCATTCAAAGAAGAGTTTGAGCATAGAAATCTAAATGAAAGGGTTAGTTTATGTTCCCCACAACAAGCCACCGAGGCACAGCTCAACCTATTCCACCCTCAAGCTTATATTGATAAAGTCAAAGCACTTTCAAAAACAGGCGAAGGTTATCTTGATGGCGGTGATACGCCTGCGCGAATAGGAATTTATGAAGCTGCCTGTACCATGGTCGGCAGTACTTTAAAAGCGGTTGATCATATTATGCAAGGGGATTGCCGTCATGCGTTTTCCCCTATTGCAGGCTTACATCATGCGACACGAGAATCCGCAGCGGGTTTTTGTGTGTTTAATGATTGTGGTATCGCTATAGAATATTTACGTGAGCATTATCATATCCAGCGCATTGCTTATATTGATATTGACGCTCATCACGGCGATGGTGTTTTCTATAGTTTTGAGACAGACAAAGACCTAATTTTTGTAGACATGCATCAAGATGGTAGAACACTTTATCCAGGCACCGGAGCAGTTACAGAAATGGGGAAAGGTGATGCCGCTGGCACTAAGCTTAATATCCCATTACAGCCTTATTGCACAGACGAAATAGCTAGAAAATTCTGGCTGAGTGCTGAAAAATTTATAGCAAAAAGTAAACCTGAGTTTATTCTTTTACAATGTGGAGCTGATAGCCTAGAAGGCGACCCCATTACTCAGCTTAGTTTAACATCCAAGTTTCATGCTTATGTGGCAGATCGATTATCGCTGTTGGCAGATGAGCACTGTAATGGACGATTACTGGCTATGGGTGGCGGAGGTTATAACCTTGAGAATATTAAAGTAGCATGGAATGATGTCATTGAAGCATTGATCAAGTAGTCATTATAAAGTTGTTGTATATGGTTGCTTTATTTCCCTCTTTGCATGACTATCCTTTCTTAAGGAACCTCTGAACAAGTTCAAGAAACGTCGTCATACTCGCGAAGGACTGTGAAAGTATTCATTTTTAGCTTCCCCCTTTATGAAGGGGGATTGAGGGGGATTTAACGAAAGTTAATAATATACTGATATTTCAGTGTTTATTTCTAACCTTTTTAAATCTCCCCTAGCCCCTCTTTGCTAAAGAGGGGGACTTTTATTAATACTTTCACAGTCTCGAAGGCGGGTATCCAAGAGTAGGCACAGTGCCATTTGTTGAAATGGATTCCCGCCTTCGCGAGAATGACGGAGAATTAATCAGAGCTTCCTTAAGAAATCTCTCAAGAAAATAGTCGATAAAATCAAGGTTCAGGGGAATCACAAAACCATGTTAGCAAAACTGTTCAAACCAAAATGGCAACACAAAGACCCTGCCGTTCGAATAAAGGCACTAAAGAATCTTGAGGGTTCTAGTGCAGAATTAATTACGCTTGCCAAATCTGACCCTAGCATTGAAGTGCGTTTACAAACTATTCCCTATTTATTACATGCCCCTACTTTGAAAGCATTAGCTGAAGAGTCAACGGATGGGTTTGCTAAAGCGGTTACTCAACGGGTGACTGATCTTGTGTTGAAACAGTCCGATATAACAGGGCTTGAAACGGTTTATACCTTAATTAGCGATAGACAAGTTCATACAAAAGTAGCGGGTGATAGCTCCCACCTTGCTGCGATTCGCTCCCAAGCAATAACGAAAATTGATGATCAAGAGTTACTTTTCGCGATTGCTAATACCGACAATTCAAAACAAATCCAGTATCTTGCTGCAAGCCAATTAACTGATTATGCCCAGCTCAAAAAGCTAAGAAAATTCATTAAAACTAATAAAAGTCTACGCAATCTTTTAAAAGATAAGGGACGTGAGTTTCAACAACAGGAAAACTTAGTCTCGCAACTAGCTGGTTTATGTAATGACATTGACGACCTGACTAAAGAAGGACGTGATCAAGCTCAATTTTTAACGATTCAACAAAGTTGGCAAGACCTATCTCAAAAGTCATCAGCTACCACTCCTCCTCAAGAGTCTCGACGCTTTGAAACGGCATCTACAGCATTTGAAAGCGCTCATCTAGCCTATAAAAAAGAGGATGCTCAACAGCAACCTTTGCGTGATAAAGCAACCGTTATCATCAAAGCTCAGGATGATTTGTTATATGCCATAAGAAATTCACCTACCGATTTTACCCAGCAGGATTTTGAACGAGAGAAGCAGTCCATACAGTCTAATTGGTCAGCTATTACTCCTCAATTATCAGACAAAGATCAAGCGCTATTTGCATTAAAGTATGACGAAAATTTCGCTTCTATTGAAACATCACTAACTTCTTTAGATGCTGATTTTCAGGTTGCTAAACAACTGCAAAACCTCTGTAAAAAGGCAGATCGATTGTTGTTAGGAAAACCACCTATTCGACAAAAAACTATTACGGATTTACAGCAACAATGGCGGCAAGTTAAGCCTCCGATTGCTATAGATACGAATGAATTACATACGACATTTACCGATACGATTAGCCAGTTGAAAACACGTCTTGATCAACAAGCCACACAAGTCACCGACCAGACCAAGAAGGTCAACTTGCTGCTGGACAAGATGGAAAAAAGCATTGCAGCCGACCAGTTTAATGAGGCTATCTCAGACTATCAAAGTGCCACTCGATTACTCGACACCATTCGTAATAGCCGAGGCATGGATAAAAACAACCTTGCCAAAATGAATCAGCGCATTAGCGCCGCCACACCCAGCATTAAGAACGCACAAAGTTGGCGACACTGGGGAACAGACAATGCCAGAGAGCAGTTGCTTGAACGTGCGCAAGCACTGGTAGCAGACACTAAAATCAAACCATTAGAACGTGCAGATCAAGTGAAGGCATTGCGTAATGAATGGAAGCAATGTAGCAAAATGGATCCTAGCAAACATCAGCCACTTTGGGTTGAGTTTGATACGGCTTGTTCTAAAGCTTATGAGCCTTGTCAGCAATTTTTCAAACAAGAGTCTGCACAACGTGGGGATAACCTTGAAGGTCGTCTTACCCTATGTGAGCAGCTTGAAACATTAGAAAAGCAGACCGATTGGAAAGCCGCAAATTGGCGTGATGTAACTAAGCAGATTAATCAGCTACGTGGGCAATGGCGCAAAGCCGGCAATGTAGATCGGTCATCTTGGAATACTGCCAATAGCCGCTTTAATGATGCGATGGATGCGCTAGAAGTGCATCTAGGAAAAGAACGTCGCCATAACTTTCTACAACGACAGCACTTGGTCACACAAGCTGAAGCACTACCTGCAACACTTGAAAAAGCTGAAGATAAGGAATCAGCACTTCAGCTAGCTATTCAAACTGCAAAATCATTACAGTCTCAATGGAAACCGACGGTGACAGGCAGACGCACTGATGAGCAAAAACTATGGGAGCAATTTCGTAAAGCGATTGATGAGGTATTCAACCGTCAACGTAGTGAACGCGATGCTGCCGGTGAGGTGTTAAATAGCAACCTGCAACAGAAAAAAGATTTGTGTTTAAGTTTAGAAGCACTTGCTAAGTTGGAAGGTGATGAGCTACTCGCTTGCCAGCATCAATTGACCGATATTGAAGACAACTTTAATCAAATTCAGGATCTACCTAGAGGTGCGAAAAGAGCAGTTGAGCAACAGTTCTCTCAATCTCAAAAGCTGTTACATGAAAAAATACAACAAGAAAGTGCACGACAACAGATTAGCCAGCTACTTCTGTTAGGTGAGAAAGCAGCGTTGTGTGATCAGCATTGCTCAGGTAAAGATTTAGATAGCGAATGGGCTGCACTAGCCTCTTTACAGGATGTGAAGCTTGAGAAGCTAATCCAGCAATCTTTTGATAACACTTCAATCACTGAGAAAGAACAACAGAAAAATACTGAACAGTCACAGCGCTTGATGTTAGAAATTGAAATTCTCTTAGATCTTGAAACTCCAGAAGATCATAAGCACGCGCGCATGCAATATCAGGTAGAGCGGCTATCTGAGCAAATGCTAACTGCCTCGGATACGCATCAATCAAATGAAAAACAAGCTCTCCGTAAAATTCAGGATTGGTATTTAGTGGGTGCGGTAGCTGATGACCAGCAAGCCGCTGTTCATAAGCGTTTTGAAAGTATCGAGGCGTGGTTGAAAACCAAAGTAGTTTAAAACCGTATAAACACCTGTCGTTCTGGTGAAGACTAGAACCCAATTGAGTAATGGCACGATGCGTCAACGATGGATACCGGCATTCGCTCGGTATGACGGGGCTACGGAGAATTAATTCAGAGGGTTCCTAAACGCTTAATAGATACTCATCATTACTGAAGCTTTAAGAATCGCTAAAGCTCATCTAATCTGGTGGAGACAGAATGACGAGGTTACGGAGAATCAATTAAATACAAGAGATTTACTAAAGCCATGCCTTATAAACCACAAGAAACTATTTATGCTTTTGATTTTGATGGAGTGATCTGTGATAGCGCAGTTGAAACTAGTATAACGGGCTGGAAAGCAGCTCAGTCTATTTGGACTGACATGTCGGCACTCCCATCAACCCTCCCCTCACAACAATTAATCAACGACTTTAGAAAAATACGCCCTCTGCTTGAAACTGGCTATGAAGCTATCTTGATTATGCGTTTATTACACTTAGGTAAGCAGGTAACTGAGCTTTGCGAATCGTACGAACCACTCATTAACGAATTAGTTCAACAAGAAGCCCTACAGACTGATTATTTGAAAAAGCTATTTGGAGAAACAAGAGATCGCTGGATTGTTGAAAATGAACAAGAGTGGTTAACTATGAACCCTCTGTTTCCAAATGTGATGGAGAAATTACACACTTTAACTGATAGCTCTTGGTACATTATTACCACTAAACAAGAACGCTTTGTAAAACTCATCTTACAAGCAAATAAAATCCATATT
>JAZGES010000319.1:0-4591 GCA_036478935.1 Thiotrichaceae bacterium | reverse complement strand
CAGATTTTAGACTTACTATAGCTTCGTATATCACTAAGTGTCAGGTGAAATCTTATTAAGCTTGGGGAACAAGAGAACAACAAGTTTCTGACATAACCATGAGGAAATACCTGAATTGATGAGTGATATGGAGAAATATATCCATAATAAGCAACTGCATGTCCCTCATTTGATTAAGACTGTTATCTTACATTATCAGCATCCCAAATAATAGATCGTTACATGTTATTCATTCTACTTTACAGAACGCTAGTTTATTTCTACTATGACTGAACCATAGATAGCACAAGTTATGATGTGCTCTAAAACCAAAATAAACTCCATACTGAGTTTATTTTTTTACTTATGGCGCAAACTCTAGCGAAATTGAAAATAGGAAAAAGATTATGAATACTATTCAAAATGGCATCTTACAGCCCATCCCAAGAGCTGCCAGATATTTAATGTTTTCATTAAAACCCAATACACAAGCTGCTGAAGCGATACACACATTAGCTAAAGAAGTAGATGGCGAATCGCTGGTGGTAGGTTTAGGTTTATCGCTAATTCAACACCTCAATAGTCATATTGAAGGTTTACGTACTTTCCCTGCGCTAAGCGTAGAAAGTATTGAAGTCCCCTCAACCCCCGTAGCTTTATGTTGTTGGATTAGAGGTAATGATCAAGGTGAGTTAGTTCACAGAACCAGAGAACTAAAACAACTCCTTCAAGCTGCTTTCAAACTGGATCAAGTGATTGATGCATTTCAATATGGAGAAAGTCTAGACCTTACAGGCTATGAAGACGGCACAGAAAATCCTGAAGATGATGCTGCTGTTGAAGCAGGTATTGTGAGTGGAAAGGGTATGGGTTTAGACGGCTCTAGCTTTCTGGCAATCCAGCAATGGGAGCATGATCTGGACTATTTCGAATCACTTCCTCAGCCTACACAGAATCACACTTTTGGACGTAGAAAAAGTGATAATGAAGAGTTAGATGATGCGCCAAAATCGGCACATGTAAAAAGAACAGCTCAGGAAGATTTCGAGCCTGAAGCCTTTGTTTTACGCCGTTCGATGCCCTGGGCTGATGCGGAAAAAGAAGGTCTTGTGTTTGTGGCTTTTGGACACTCTTTTGATGCGTTTGAAGCCTTGCTCAATCGAATGGTTGGCGTGGATGACGGCATTGTAGATGCGCTGTTTACTTTTACTCGTCCAGTAACAGGAAGTTATTTATGGTGTCCTCCAATGAAAGCGGGTGAGTTAGATTTGAGTGCAATTAATCAGAAGTCTTCCAATGACAAAGATTAACCTTGTCATATTTTTTATTCTATTCAACCAAGAAGTAACTAAGGTTATAAAGCCTTAAACGAGGATTTAGGTAAGAATTGTTCATGAATAAATACCCTTCTTTTTTAAAATTGATAATAAGCACCCTGCTCTTATTGGCATTCACAGGATGTACAAAAAGCCTCCCAAGAATTGAAGGGCATATACCTCTCTCAAACTTAGTGACGCGTGGTTATGCGACCAGTCAACAAACGATTAAGCCCTATGTTGATAAAAGCGTTAGGCTTTGGGGTTACTTGGATAGTCATAATATTTCGCTGGAGTCAGGAGTACTTAGCAATCAGCCTATTGATTGGGAGGTAGCTAAAACAGGGGAACCTTCTGGTTTTATGCTCAAAGCACGATTTAACGATAACGTTGGCGATGCTGTTTCAGTTCATATATCAGGAGACATACATCAGTTCCGTCAAGTATTTAAACAAATACGTGATGCTGGAGAAAATCCACAAATGCCTGTTTTAGTCACAGGTACATTAAGAACATTTGATGCTCCCACTAACCTTCGCACATTAACAAGTATTGTGATTGAAGTAAGATCACCTGCCAATATTAAACTATTCAACAACAAAGCCTTATGAACCTATTTCTACAGTCACTGTTCAGACCACTATATTTTGAATTATTCTAATGAATGGTATTGGATTTACTAAGAATCATTTGAGCAAGTCAGCGCATTGCAATGGTTGATAAACTGATCAATAACTACATACGCAGACTTAATACAAAATCACTATAATATATTGAACATAAAGCAATACGCTGAGTCAGACACTCATCAATAATTTTCTAATAATAACTTTTATCTGGGCGACATAATGAAATATAAAACTACCCTCCTATCTACTTCACTCGCACTTTTTCTTATCAGTATTCTGGTCAGTGCCTGCGGCCCCAGCTACATTACTAAAAACGAATACGTGCCACCAACAAACCCTACGGCATTATCTTGTTTACAACGCTGTGCTGTAAAAAAGAATAGCTGTCAAAACGCATGCAATAACAAGAACCAGATATGCAAAACTAAAGCCGCACGAATGGCAAACAAAACACTGCCTGCTGCTTTGAGTGAATATACTCATCAATTAGAAACCTATACTGCGCAACAAGAACGCTATTACGCGGAGAAAAGGGAGCGTGAGTATGAACTGAAAAATCTAGAAATGGATTATGATGTTTATAGCGAGAAATGTGCTAAAGATAAGCTTTACTGTGATCGTAAAAAAGAAATCAAACGTAACTTGCGTAGCTTGAAATACTCTAACGTGAAATCGCCCATTCGCCCAGACAAACCAACCTTAGCGACTGAAACGGTGCGCCATCAAGCGAGATGTACTACCGCTTGTGGATGTGAAGCGCTTTACGATAGCTGCTACACATCTTGCGGCGGACGTATAATTCCCCGACAAATATGTGTTAGCAATTGTCCTGATAAAAAATAAGTGCTGACCACCCTCTTGGTAAGAGGGTAGTTTATTAACTTTGCACTGTTAACTTTAAACTACTATAAGAAGTAAGCCCAAAGCAATACTAGCAAGGTAATCAGAGATAAAGCAGCAGCTCCAGCCACTACACAGTGCCTACAAATCACACCAAAGTTATTTAATGACATAACATCCTCCTAAAGATTATTAGCATTGAAAGTTTGTTTCGTACAAACCTCCAAGCAGAAAATCATAAAGGTTGAGATATGTCAATAATGTAATAGTGCCCCTCTGATCTAAATCAACAAGGTATTGCTAACTCTGTCGTAGAGACCTCATTACTTTAATCCAGATTAAATTCCTTATGCTCTTTGACTGTTAATGAAGAGGTATCAGGCATTTGGTGTGCGATTCCTTTGTGGCAATCAATACAGGTTTTTCCTTCTGCAAACCCTTCCATATGTTGAGGTGATGCACGACGACTTTGCATGGTGTAATCCATCGACTCAAATGAATGGCAGTTACGACATTCGCGTGAATCTGTCTTCTTCATACGTCGCCACTCATTAGTGGCTAGATGAAGACGCTCTTTCTCAAACTTTTCAGCGGTATTAATCGTGCCCAATATTTTGTGGTAAATCTCATTGGAAGCTTGGATTTTACGATAGATCTTATGTGTCCATTCTTTAGGTACATGACAATCCGGACAGGTTGCTCTTACGCCAGTTCGGTTCGCATAATGAATAGTACTTCGGTATTCCTGATACACATTGTCTTCCATTTCATGGCAGGAAATACAAAACTGTTCTGTGTTTGTCACTTCCAACGCTGTATTGAAGCCACCCCAAAATATGATACCGCCAATAAAGCCCATAACCAGTACTGTCATGACAGCACGTCTTTTCAAAAAGGCTATAAAGCCGTTAAATAATTTTTTCATCATTACTCCTTATACGTCTCAACTTATTCCGAGCTTATTGTTATTTGTCTAATTCACTAACGGGCTTAAAATCATTTCCAACTAAGGGCTTGGCATCGACTTGAGGCACATGACACTGGTTACAAAAATAACGACGTGCTGCTAATGTAGATTGTGCATTACCATCTCTATCTGCAAAATGGGTTTGACTCACTTTAGTCGCCCTTGCTTTTTTGTAATTATTCCAACTATGGCAAGACATGCACTTATTATTACGCACGGTAATTTTATATTCCCTTACACGATGTGGAATCATAGGTGGCTGTTGAAAATAGTTACGAGCAATCGGTAAACTATCAGCAGGAAGCAATTTGATGTCTGCGGCAGCATTCCCACCATCAAGGGCGACTCCATCACGTAAAGAATGAACACCTGAAAATTTGAAATCGTGTAAAGGAGGCGTAGCACTTGTTACACCCGAAGCTTTTGGCGCTTCCGTTTTTCCTTCTGTCACTGCCTCGCTAGTAGCTTCTGGCTTATTCATTCCCTCTGCTACGACTTCGTTAATCTTTTCAGACATTTCAGTAACAGCTTTTGCTTCTTCTTCCGGTGCAGCTGAAACATTCAGAGCAGCTACCGATAAGCCAAGTCCAAGAATGACGCTACTCATATTTAGTAATAGTGATTTTTTTAGGGTAAGTTTCATGATACGACCTCTTTAGTCTTGGATAGATTCTGGTTTTCTGAATGACCAGATGTATTATTCGAAATGGTGTTTGAGCTAGTATTTAAAATAGCTTTAAAAGGAATTCTTGTTTCAAAACGGAAAACATCTTCAGCACAGACATCAATACAACGTCCGCAATTGGTGCACTGGCTAGATGTGATCATGGAGCTGAAACCTTTGTCAGCTCCTTTTAATG
>JAZGES010000318.1:0-7852 GCA_036478935.1 Thiotrichaceae bacterium | reverse complement strand
TCACTTGTTTTCTCAAGGATTTCAGTTCGTTGTACACGGTTCAGTGAACGTGCTTGCGCAAGACTTTGTAATAATTGTTCTTGTCTTATCGGTTTCATTAAATACCCCGTTGCTTTCGTTGAAAATGCTTCTAATGCATACTCTCCATACGCTGTGGTGAATATGACGGCTGGCGGCGAATCCATGCCTGATAAATGTTTTGCTACTTCCAATCCATCCATGACAGGCATGGATATATCTAGCAAAACGAGTTCTGGTTGGTGACGTTCCACCATCATTAGTGCTTCAGCTCCGTTTTCTGCTTCTGCACAAATTCGATAATCATCGTTTTCATGTAATAATTTTTTAATTCGTTCTCTGGCGAGTTCCTCGTCATCAACGATAAGAATACTTATGCTCATTGTTATAGTTTCTCCTTAGGAATGCGAAATGCGACACGGTACTGATGGTCAGACTTTGTTATTGATAGTTTTGCCTTGTCGCCATACGCGAGTTTCAAACGTTTTTTAAGATTTTCCTGAGCGATGTGATTGCCTTTTGAATGGGACGTTGTTCCCTCAGGAGGTGTTGGATTACTGACTGAGATATCTAGGTATTCGCCTGCATCGTATAAGCTGATGCCTAATGTGCCACCATCTTTGCGAGGTTGAATACCATGGTAAATCGCGTTTTCAATTAACGGTTGTAGTAGTAAAGGTGGGATGCTCATATCAAAGGGCAGGGAGTTACGATCCATATCCCAAACTACAGAGAGTCGTCTACCTAAACGTAAACCTTCAATACGTAAATAGCGGGTGGTGATATCTAATTCTTCGTTTAACGTAACGCGATCCCGTGTATCCAGTGTTGAGCGGAAGATATCAGCAAGGTCTAGTAAAGACTCTTCTGCTTGTTCTGCATCGCTGGTAATTAATTGAGCGATTGAATTCAAGCTATTAAACAAAAAATGAGGACGCATTCGAGATTGCAGAGCAGAATACTTTGCTGCTGAATCGGTTTGTACATGTTGCTTCCATTGATGTTGCATATAGAAATAGCGTAAGCCGATTGAGCTAATAACAGCACTTAGAAACAGATTTTTCAAAACGAAAAGTGCATCCCAGTACTGGATTTGCTCGGGGCTTGAATAACTTCGACCTGCCACACCTAATATAGACGCCATTAGTGTAAAAGCGACGACAACGGCAATAACAATTGAAGAGGAGTAGAAAGGGGAGTAGCGTTTTAAAAAACGACTCATCATGCAGGTAATCAGTGCAGACATGATGGCTGTCCAGACTATAAATAAAGTCGTTAACCCAAGCTGGATAAAAAAGGCTTTAAAGTTATCAGCAGAAGCTAATGTAAATATAAACGCCAGTGCAAACGCTGCAAGTGTTAGGTGCAGTAATGAGCGTGAGGCGCATAAGTTTGGTAAAAAGCCTAAAGTTTTTGAATTAGAATTGGACATGTTGTATTGGTTGCTCATTAAAAATTATTGTTATATGAGCTAACCCAAGTACCCTTTTGTTTACTTTATTATTATTGTTATGTAAGTCTGAAGATAAGCACATAAGTGCTAAATAATCAGACGAGTGAGACTATATCACTCCATTCCTGAATCAACGGTTAAGATAGACGGATAAGTGAAATAGTTTATTCGATGAAGGTAATAAAAGGCTTTAAACAGGGGATGAAGCGAAGAGGTCCGAGAGTATGTAATCTGATGTATTAATAATTGCACAAGTCAGTTCAGTTGTTACAGAAAACTGATTAGAATTGCAGTGAATCAAATGGTAGCTCGTCATTGCTGATGCTTTAAGAATCGCTAAAGCTCATCTAATCTGGCGGAGGCCAGAATCCATGTTACCGTTGGCACCATGCTTCAATGATGGATACCGGTCTCACCGGCATGACAGAGCTGCCTTAGTCTTTGAGCCGCTTAATCTGCATAGTTTGATGCTGAATAGACTTTTGCAACTATTAATACTTGGACATTTAGTTATAGTTAGCTTTTTGATTTAGGAGAAAAAGGATCTTTTGAAACTAAAAATGACACCATCAACGCCTTATCTTCATCACTTTGCTCATGGAACCAAGTACGAACTAATTTTAAGCGTGAATAGTTTTCTTCACCTAGCTTATTAGCGAGGAATGCTTCGCGTGTATTTCGAGAGGTTTCAGTGATGATTTGTTCCTGCCATTGCTTGCTAAAGATTTGATTGAGTTTATCAGCAACGCCTTTTTCCTTAAGTAGCTCCCATTCTCCTTTATCCAACCAAATAGCAGCGGACTTATTGCACCAGTCAATTTTGTGATCGGTATCACTGGTGATGCGGAACTTCGTCATAATAGCCCCTGTTTCTGGGCATAGTAGGGCTTGTGTGGATTCTAACGTATCTACTTCAACGCCAATTTCCTCAACCACAGCTTGTAGTGGGTCTTGTGTCTTATGCCACTCCATATAGTCATCAAGCTTAATCCAATGACCACCGCAATTATCGCAGGTGCGGCAAGCAAGAGTATTGTCTAGTTTGGATTGTTTGAGTTGACCTGTTTTGCAGCTAGTACATTGCATGATGTTTTTCATGATGAAAGTTATCGGTTTTGGAAGAGACAGTCATAGTAATGATTAGCTAGGGGTACTGCAATAATTCATGCATCAATAAGATGATCTACCTTGATGCATTAGTATAGTGAGTAACGGCCGTGCTGAAGTCTTCAAATAAGTTAGCTGTTTGTTGTGATCTAAATACTGACTTTCTTTCAAAGCGAGAGAGTTGAATAGCATCATGACTCTTAAAAATCTCCCACTCCATGTAAGACTGCTCCGCAAAATAAACCATCTTTTCTAGTTGATAAAACAACTCTGCTTCCAGTTCAAAGTAACGCTTTCGCTTTTCTTCAACATTGGATAACAAGTGATTTCGGCCCACATGCTTGTCTTCCATTGCTTCTAGCTTTTTGCGGTATTTTCTTATCTTATAAAAATCAGCCCTGACTTTATGGTATCGGTTATACAGTTTAGGATTAGATCGTAGGGGAGGTTTTTTTATGAAGGCTGCTACTTTGCGGTTTAGCTTTATCCTGTCATCTGCAAAATAGTGATTTCTAGTATAATAATCTACGGTGCTTGTTCGGTAAAAATCTGTGGATGTATTGTAGCTAGTACTCTGATTAGGAAGTTTTTTGTTTCGAGATAATACTTGGGGTGCTAATAGCTTCTCAGCAGGTTGAATAGCCTGATTGCTTGATTTTATCTTTTGTGAATTCTCTTCATTTGTACAGGATGTTAAGAAGATAAGTGGCAGGGCAATAAGAGATAAAAGTGCAGCTACAATAATTCTGTAATTGATTTTTTGAATAAAGGAGGGTGGTTTGACTTTTTCGAAGGGTTGACTAAAGTTAAAAGACATACCAAACACTCCTGTTGAGGTATTTATTGTGATGTGGGGCTGACACAATATTACTCTTTTAATGTGTTTATAACAAAGGGATAATCAGAAAATATGTTAAGCATTATAAAACTTTGCACACAAATTTAAACACTTGAGCTAACAAGATAACTGACTAACACATCGATTGAATGTGTTATGTCGAAAGTCTCCATACATAGGTTGAGAAAATACTATGTATGGAGATACCCCTGCTACTGGTTTACTTTTCCGGTAAGGCTTAAGTCTCCAGATGCAATGTCCTTAACATCTACAACACAGAGTAGCGGCGCATGGACACTTTGATTAACACGAAGCCCAGCGGTTACGCCATCAAAAGTTATTTCTTTAAGAGCATTAATATCATCAAATGGTACTTTCACCTCAATGGTTTCACCTTTGAACGTAGGGCTCCAACCAGGGCTATCTAAAAGAATAGGAAGGCCAGGCCACGTTTTTGGTAGTCTTGGTTTAGCTCCTTTTGGTATATCAACAACACCGAGAGCACCTTTGCCACATTTTTCGTTAGGTTTTAAAACAACCCAATGACTATGCCAAACGTTTCCATCATTTTTAGTATTGTTATCACCATTCTCATCATATAGCGGTGTGTCATCAAAATCAGGATGTGAAGTGACAGCAAGTGCAAGTATGCCTGCTTTCTTTTCAAAACCTACTTCATAGCTATCCAATGAGGTAGGCCAGACGTAAGAAAAAACCGAACTACCTGCTAACTTCCCTGTGGATGTGGGCTTAGTTTTCCCTGCTTTTCCAGATACAGCCATATGAAATGTTGCAACATTTCCTTCGGTCGTTATTTTAGTATGGATAATATCAAAAGATGCAAGGGCTTCATTTCCTTTTACAGCTTTTATACCACCTGTGTGAGAGTGAGAACAGGCCGTTGAGCTGATGGAAAGTAGCAAAGTAATAGTGCTGAGCTGTCGTAATGGAAGCATTATTCACCTCCTTTAACATCACTTAATGATGCACCGAAGTTGATATGAAACACGGCTCCGTTTAGCAATAATGCGGGTACAGACTTAACGCCTGATTCTTCGGCCTCACGTATTCGTGACTTGTCATCGCCTAAATGTACGTTTTCTACTTCATATCTATTTTTATCCATAGCATCAAGTATCTGGCTTTCTGCGCTAATACAAACTGGACAGCCTGCGTGATAAAATATTGCTCTATTCATTTTATGTCTCCATGGTTAATTTACATATAGTATCGACTCGATACATATATTACGTTAGAGCAAATATGGATCCTTGTCAATAAGGTATTTAGTCGATACTATGTAGCTATGAGAACAAGTGAACTGTACAATTATGTTGAACGTTTAAATAACCTTCTGAGAATAGACTCTCGCAAAAAGGGAGCTACCTATGGGTTGCAGCCCATCCAACTAGAGGCTCTGCATTATTTATCTATTTGTAATACATATTCAAATACTCCTATTGCTGTAACGGAGTACTTAGGCCAAACAAAAGGCACGGTGTCACAAACATTAAAAGTGCTAGAGAAGAAGGGCTATTTAACTAAACATAGTGATGTGAGTGATAAACGTATATCACATCTAGTACTTACAAAAGAGGGTGTAAAAGTATTAGCAGAATCAATTCCAACACCCTTATTTACTAATGCATGCAAGAAATTATCTGAAAAGGAGCAAACTAGAATTAGTTCAGCTTTGAATACTCTGCTTCTTAATATGCTAAAAACGAATGAAATGAAGCCCTTTGGAGTCTGTAGTTCATGCCGTTATAACTCAGAAAGTGAAGAGAATCAGTTTTTTTGCAATCTATTAAATGAACCTCTGAATGATAGAGAAGTAGAGTTAATATGTCGGGAATATAAAGACCTAGAATAAAACTCTTCCATGTCATTAAGTGCGGGTAGGCTAGTTACTATTGGAAAGCGTCACGTATCCAATCTATTTCATATCCACCAGAAATATCTCCCTCAATAGCAACCACATCAAATCTTGCGGATGCATCGGGTTCATGCTGTTGCATGTAATACAGAGCAGTTTTAATAATACGCTGTTGTTTTTGAGGAGTGACGCTGATAGCTGCACCACCAAACTGTTTGTTTTTACGATAACGCACTTCAACAAAAACAGTATTAGTTTGTTTGCTATCTTGCATAATCAGGTCAATTTCCCCAAATCGGCTAGTGAAATTTGAGGTGATTAAAGTGAGGCCTTTTTTTTGTAAGTAATCACAGGCAATTTGCTCTGCTTTGTCACCTATCTGTTTACTAGTTAGTCCTGCTAATTTCTTCTTAATCTGCTTTTCAAGGAACATAAGAAACAGGTGAACCATTGCGGAAGGTTGCCCACTCTAAAGTGCGGTGTAAGCGACCGTCACTGCTATAGCTTATAGTTCCTGTTTTACCTTTAATAGTAGAACCTTGTTTAAGGTCTGATAATTTTTTAGAGATAATATAAGCATCTTGTCCAAGCGCATAGAGACGTGGGTACTGTTGAGCTGGGCTTACTTCAGAGCTTAAAATACTGGGTATTTCAGTATAAACAATGCCGTTTAAGTTGCTATCTAGTGACGGTGAAGGACGACCGCTATAGATATGTGATGTGGCATAAACTACCGGCTTATTGTCGCTACTACTACGCGAAAGCGTTTGCATAATAGCCGGATAAATCAAACGTGCCTGAGTCGGCGACGCTGCCATAAAGATCATATTGGCAGAGCTGACTGAGTTAAGTAATTCTGAAACATTGTGGCTATAGTTCGTCGCTCGATTGGGGTAGCGAACTACTTTAATCACGTCGCCTCCTCGTGAACGATAAGCATTACTGAAGGAGCTTTCCAGGCGTTTTCCCCATTGACTATCGGGCACTAAAACTAATGCTCGCTTTTGTCCTTTATCAGCGGCTAATTTTGCAATTTGCAGTGCTTCATCTTCTGGTAATAAGCCAATTTGATAGAGGTTGCTGGGGTGGCTTAAAGTGGATGGTAGATAGTTCAAACTAAGTGCTGGTTTTTGTAGGTAGCCGTTGCGTGACATGGAGACAATATTTTCTTTAGCAAAAGGCCCTAAAACAAATCCAGCCCCTTGCTGTAGGGCTTGGTTGTAAACCACGGTTGCATCGGTCTGGCTGGTGTCATATTTTTTTAGAGCCATGTTGGATGAAGAGGGTGAAGATTTTTTGTGTGCTGCTTCTATGCCTCGGTATAGATCATTCGCTACATTGGCAAAGCGTCCGCTGAAAGGGAGCAGAACGGCTATTGATTTCCCAACACTGCTAACCGCTGTATCTGAGGTTGCTGTACCTTGGGTTTGTGCGCTGCCTTTGGAGATACTATAGCTAATAGGTTCAGCAGGATGATTTGGGAAGTTTTTGCGCCAGTTAGTTAGGTTGTTATTGAGTGCCGTAGTATCGCCACCTAATTTGCTCAAATAAACTAGATCTAGCCAACCACGAAATATGCGACTCTTGGTGTTTTTTCTTTCATAAACTATTTCTGTTTTGGATACCTTGTTTAGGTTCTGCCAGATTTGTTCGCGGTTACTAGCTTGGTTCTTAGATTTTTTTAGATAGCTATGCTGGCGGACTCTCTCTTCCGCCATTTTGAAATAATTATTGGTTTTATCGGCTGCTCGTAAACGAGTTAGCAGGATTTTATTAGCTAGCCCTGAAGATAGATGGCTCACATCGGTGGGTAAAATATCAAGTGCTATGGCAGGCTGCTTCTTAATCAAGGCGAGCAATGCTTTACCATAGTTATAGCGCGCACGATTATTACTATCGAGACGAGATGTTTTTATGCCAGAAAAAAACTGCTGCATCAAGCTCTCATCCGGTATCATTGCAGCGACTTCAACGGCTTGCAGTATAAGGCGTTCGCGTTCAGGTGATGCACTATCTTGACCAGCTGCATGATAGGCATAGGCAGCTTCTCTTTTCTTACCTTGTTGATAGAGACTATTGGCTTGCTTAACTTTATCAGTCGATGCTGTGGGTAATCGCACTACGGGTTCTGCCGCTGGAGGGGGATTAGTAGCGGTTGGAAGCGTGTCACAGCCTGTTAAATAGAGTGATGCTAACAGTGTAGCTGCAATAAGATTTAGATTTTTCATAGTCATATAATGTAGTCTCCCCAGAGATCATCGAATTATACAGGAATTATGTGTGCAAGATATGTCACAAAGTAGCAAGCAAGAAACTAAGCGAAAAAGTATGCAAAACACTAATGGAACCTTATTCATAGTAGCCACACCTATTGGAAACTTAAGTGACATGAGCTTTCGCGCCGTAGAAACCTTGTCTAAAGTAGATCGTATCTATGCTGAAGATACACGTAACTCAGTTAGGTTGTTGCAGCACTATGAAATCAATAACTCACTGTTTGCCCTGCATGATCATAATGAAGAGTCCAAGGTTAATGAATTAGCCTTGCTACTAGCTGAAG
>JAZGES010000317.1:0-3537 GCA_036478935.1 Thiotrichaceae bacterium | reverse complement strand
AACAACCGATGGAATAATTTCTTCTGTTTCATTATAGATGTCCACAAATAGTGGATTCATCGGAGTATGTAAATGATGCCGGACAGATGAGAGAGCAACACCTGCCAATAGTGTACCAACAAGTAGCCACACTAATTTCCAATGAGAGAACGTATAAATTTTTTTCATTTTATTAGCTCCTCTCCTTTTAAGGGTTTAGGGTGAAGGAGCGGACTTTTAAAGAAGAAAACCTCTATTCACCTTCAAGGTCAGCTATAGCGGCTTTTAGCTTTTCAGTAGCTTCAGCAGCAACCGCATTCATCATGTCATTATTAGCAATACCTAGCACAGCTACTGGATCCATAAAATCGAAGACCGTGCCACCATCTACTTCTCTAGCTACAATAGTGCAAGGCAACAAAGCCCCTGCTTCAGGCAAAGCTTCAATCATGCTTTTAGCCATTTTAGGATTACATGCACCCAAAATACGATAAGCAGGCATATCTTCATCAAGTTTAGCTTTAACAATTCCTGCTACATTAACATCACTCACAATACCCAAGTGATGATTCATCAAAGTAGATTTTAGCGTTTCAATGGCTTCATCAATAGGTTGATTAAGTTGTGTTGAAAATACAAAGTTTGTCATTTCTCTTTCCATTGTCTTTTTAAAGATCATAATGTATCAGAAGCTGTTTATGTAAACAGCATAAATGCTCTAAAGAAGTGCCCTAAATATCAGCCGGCATACTTCGACTCCGCTCAACACAGGTACGATGATTCCGTTCAACCTAGAAAGCTCAGTAACCCTGATTTCATTTAAGAGGTTAGGACTCAAAATCAAATCAGACTTGGACTGATAAATAGGGATTAGAAAGTGAGACTACGATAGTCCATATCTAACAACCTACCTGCGATAACTGAAGGCTTTGCAACAGTAATACCTTCGATAAGTTCAACACTATTTTTACCAGAGTTTGGTAGATAAAGAGGACAAACTTCAACTGATGCTCCGAGCTTTAATAAAGCATTAAGCAACATAGTGGGGGACTTCTCAGATGGCTTGAAAGTATCTGTTTTAGTTGTTTTCAAAGCAAGATCCCCAGCAGAGCCACAAAGTACCATGTTGATTTTTTTATTATGTTTCTTCAACGTCTGTACGGATAGCACCATTGCCATCATCTGTGTTTGACGATCAGCAGAAGTAACCGTAACATTTAGCCCTTTGCCTTGATCTGCAAGGGCACTGTCTAAAGCTAACAAAGAAACAATAACTATTAGACTAGCTACTAATTTTTTCATTTATATTTCTCATTGTAATAAAAAGGAGGAATATAAATAAACAACTGACACCGATCATTGCGATCTATCAATCTGATGAATGATTAATCTTACTTGTTCTTTCTAGCAACAACGCTTAAGCATGTTTCTCTAACACATATAAGCTTTCAGTCTTTCCTGGTTCTTTTTTCTGAGAAATATATTCTTCACTCCACAACCATTTTTTATCAGAAAATAAGTCATGCATATCGGTAAGCTCACAATGATAAGGCGGCCCACCCTCTCTGCCTGTTTGCATGAATTGGGCGAACAGTTTGCCTTGCGGCTTCAACCATTGATGTAGCTGCACTTCATACTCTGCCCACATGTCAGGGGACAGCGCACACAGGCTCGTTTGCTCAAAAATAGCATCGAAGGACTCTTCGGGTTGCCATGAAAAGAAGTCACCTAAAACAAGTTCTGCTGTTAGCTTCTCTTCGTTTAATAAGGTGCTTAAATTCGATATTGCCGATGGAGCGATATCAATAGCCACTACATCAAATCCTAGTTTTGCAAGGGTCGTCACTTCATAACCATTACCACAACCAGGGACGAGGATTCGGCAAGGTTTTAATAAATCATTATCAAGCCAGTAGTTCAAGTTCTCACTAGATTGGCCTCTATCCCATCCTATTGAACCTGTTTGATAAAAGTTTTCCCATTCATTTACTTCTTTACTCATTGGTTATCCATAGTCAGTGTGTTGCTGTTAATAGGTAAAACAGGCAGGCTAGAATATCTAACCTGCCATATCAAATTACCTTACTGTTTAATCCCTTCAAATGAAATAATCAGGTCTAGCTCTGCCGATGCAGGACCAAGGTCTTTGGTAATACCATAATCTTTTAACGCGATTCGAACAGTACCTTCAAAACCTCGACGATAACCACCCCAAGGGTCTTTTCCAGCACCTATTTTAGCCACATCAAGCTCCACTTCTTTGGTGACACCATGCAACGTTAAATTCCCTTTCAACACAGCCTTTCCCTCGCTTCCTTCTGTATAACTGGTGCTAACAAATTTGGCTTCTGGGAATTTATCCACATTTAGAAAGTCTTCACCGCGTAGATGCTTATCGCGCTCCGCATGGTTGGAGTCGACACTTTTTGTATTGACCGTAACCGCAATTTTAGAAGCTGCTTTATCTTTTTCATCGTAGCTAAACGTGCCATCAAAATCATTGAAACGTCCCCAGAGCCAGCTATAACCAAGGTGAGATATTTTAAACTGGATAGAGGCATGCGCTCCTTCTTTATCAATGGCGTAGTCATCTGCGAACACATTACCTGAAGCAACCAGTGCCGCAGTAAGAGATAGTGCTAAAAAAGACTGTTGTAATAATGTTTTCATTGTATTTTCCTTTAGTTAATTATTTAATTTCTTGTTGCTTTTAGTCATGCGATGAAGTGTTTCATCTTTATCTATGAAGTGATGTTTGATGGCTGCCAATGCATGTAACACCACCAGTACGGCCAGTAAGATGGCCATTAATTCGTGAGCATTTCCTATTAGATCAGCGCGATCTTCTGCTAATTCTTCAGTAATAGCGGGGACTTTGAAGAACATGAAAAACTCTATTCCTTTCCCTTTGGCAGTAGCAATGAAATAGCCGGATATACCTATCAATAAGATCAAGAAGTAAAAACTCTTCTGGATGATATGCGCTAACGATATTTCCCATTTATTATGTGTATTCAGAGGGCTTGGTAGTGGATTAAATTGCCGCCATACAAACCTGAGTAACAGCAAGAAGATTGTTAGCAAACCGAAACTTTTATGCCACCAAGGTAGGCGATGATAAAGCGGATCGTAATATTCCAGTCCTGTCATATAGAGACCAACAGTGAATAATCCAGTTAATATAATTGCCATTATCCAATGTAGGGATTTGCTAACTAAGCCAAAACTTTCGCTTGTGTTTTTAATTATCATAATGCTTTCTCTTATCTCAGTACTTTGCTCATTTAAATCCCTCTCATCCGCCCTTCAAAAAGGAGGAAGCTATTATCCACTGATCAAATTCAGAAACTAACGCTGTCTGAATTTGGGATACTAACTAGGCAAATTCCCCAGATTTATAATCAGCAAAAGCCTGTGTGATTTCTTCTGGTGTATTCATCACAAAAGGCCCTCCTCTTGCGACAGATTCATTAATGGGCTTACCTGCAACTAGCAAGAAGCGACTATCCGACTGAGCCGTAATTTCTACTTGATCAGCCAAACTGAGTACCGCTAATT
>JAZGES010000316.1:0-14037 GCA_036478935.1 Thiotrichaceae bacterium | reverse complement strand
TCACCCATGTTTTTCAGGGCGCTTTTCATCACCTTAACATTAGAAGGGCGAATGGCTTCGTGAGCTTCTTGGGCGCCACTTTTCGATCCGTAATAATTAGCATCTTTGGGTAAATAGTCTTTACCGTATTTATCACCGATATAATCACGAACGCTTTCTAAGGCATCCTTACTTAGATTAGTAGAGTCGGTACGCATATAGGTTATATAGCCCGCTTCATACAAGCGCTGAGCTAGACCCATGGTGCGTTTAACACCGTAACCAAAACGTGTACTGGCGGCTTGTTGTAACGTTGAGGTAATAAAAGGAGCTTTAGGTTTACTGCTGGTAGCGCGATCTTCACGTTTTAATAAAGAGTAAGCAGATTTTTTAAGCTTAGCAACAGCTTCCATTGCCTGTTCTTCATTAACAGGCTTAAAGGCATTACCATTATCTTTAGTGACTTCAACCCGTAAGGCTTCGCCTAGCTTAGTACTTAAATCAGCATGTATATCCCAAAATTCAACAGGGTTGAAAGCATTTATTTCATGCTCTCTATCAACGATTAGACGGACAGCAACCGATTGAACGCGACCTGCGGATAGCCCACGACCTACTTTAGACCAAAGCAAAGGGGATACCATAAAGCCAACCACACGATCTAGAAAACGTCTGGCTTGTTGAGCATTGACACGGTCAGTGTCTAGTTTTGATGGGTCTTGGAAAGCTTCTTGTATTGCTGATTTAGTAATTTCATTAAAGGTAACACGTTCAAAGCGGTCATCATCACCACCGATAACTTCTTTTAAATGCCAAGCAATGGCTTCCCCTTCTCTATCCAAATCCGTCGCGAGATAGATTTTATCGGATTTTTTAGCCAGTCTTTGTAATTCTGAAACTACTTTTTCTTTACCCGGTAGTACTTCGTATTGTGCGGCCCAGCCTTTATCAGGATTGATGCCCATACGTCGTACTAGGTTATCATTATCGCGTTTCTTTTTAAAAGCAGCCTTTTTTTCGTCTGTCATGCCTTTGGTTAATTGGGCAAGTGTCTGTGCTTTCTTCTTTCCTGTTTTGGAGCCACCACCTTTTGGCAGATCACGGACGTGGCCCACACTGGATTTCACAATGAAATCTTTACCAAGATATTTATTGATAGTCTTTGCTTTTGCAGGTGACTCTACAATGACTAGATTCTTGCTCATAATTGTTGACCCATCATAGGGATAATCGATAATGAAAGAAGTGTTCTACTTGCCCTTTTTAGCAGATCATACTGCCTGAGAAGTAATGAACACACCTAAAATTTCTCAATCATAGCTAAAAGATTTAAAAGAATATAGTACTAATCAGCTGTAACAAGTGTAATTAAATTTATCCTCAAGGTAAGAAGCTATACTCTTTAGGCGTTTAAGAACACTCCAACATGGTGTAACGTTTTGTGAAGATCAAGGCTCAGATGATGAAATAGTTATTTTTTATTTTATATTCACAACGAAGGGGTTCGTGAATCAAGGTGTATTCGGTTGAAGGATAACCTTGATGCGAAGAGTGAATAAATAGTCCTAAGCTAGCTCTAAACTAAGAAGCTTTAGTGATAAACAGGAGGGTTGTCGTTCATGGCGACATCATCCATCCAAGTATACTCAGCTTCTTTATCAGGGTGGTTCATGAGTATTAACATGACGACCCACTTTAGTTTATCAAGGTCGAATTCTATATCACGCAGAGCTAATACTTTATCGATAATAAATTCTCGTGTATTGGCTGTTAGGATTCGATTGTTGTGTAAATACAGTAGATAATCTTGGCAATCAGGGCTTAACCAACGCTTTTCTTTTGCAGAAAATATGCGCATGGATAAGGGGTTGTGTTGAAGAAGGGTGTAATGTTGTTCATCGTCCAAGCTCTCTAACCAGTCAAAAGCTTTACTGATTTGGTCATCTGGAAAACCAGCTGTTTGAAGGTGACTATGCATCACTTCACGATTCTGATTCGCATCATCGTAATCAGAAAAATTATCAAATAGGTAAAAAAGTACATCCAATGTATTTTCTTTCATAAAAGGGGCGCTCATAGGGGGACACTCGGTTTTAATCTTGTATATTGACCTCCACCACAGGCTTCTACAATGCCTTGGAGCTCAAGTATTAATAGGATGGAGGAAACTTTTGCAACCGTCAATCCCGTTTGTACTACGAGATGGTCAATTGGTATAGGGTCATATCCCATCGTCTGTAGAATTAGCCGTTGATCAGGGTCAGGCTTATCTTCATTGGTTGATGATGACGAATCTAGGGACCACTTTGTGGTGGAGCTTGTGGAGTCAGGCTTTTGGTTGTTTTTGTTAACAGGCACTTGCTCTTGAAGATACTGGCTTAATACCGGGCTAATTTCTTCAAGAATATGTTCTGCTGTTTCTACCAGCTTCGCACCTTGTCGAATCAATTGGTGGCAACCTCTGGCAAGAGGGTTATGAATAGAGCCAGGAATTGCGAAAACTTCTCTGCCTTGCTCACTGGCATATCGAGCAGTGATAAGAGAGCCGCTTTTTATGGCGGCTTCAATCACTAATGTCCCCACACTGAGCCCACTAATAATACGGTTTCTGCGAGGGAAGTTTTGTGCGCGTACTGGCGTTCCGATAGTATGTTCTGAGACCAACACACCTTGTTGACTAATAGCATGCGCAAGATCGCGGTGCCTTGCCGGATAGACTCTATCTAACCCTGTTGCCACCACTGAAACAGTGGGTGCATTGGCATCCAAAGCTCCCTTATGACTAAAGCCATCTACACCGAGAGCTAAGCCACTAGTAATACATAAGCCATTTTTCGCAAGGTGCTTTGCAAACTCATAGGCATTATCTCTCCCTCCCTGAGTTGGGTTGCGGCTACCTACTATCGCTAATTGTGGATCTTGTAAAAGTGATACATCTCCCTGAATAAAAAGAACCGGAGGTGGGCTATCAATTTGTTTGAGTAAACTGGGGTATTCGTCATCATCAAGCGTGATGACATGGTGATTTTTATCAGCAGCTAACCACTGGCTATCCAGATCAGCAGCATCTTTAGATGTTTCTAAAATAGCTGAGGCAAGGTTTTTGCTAAGCCCTGCCTCTTTTAGCTGGCTTAAAGAGGCACTCAGAATGCGTTCAGGTGAGCCTATTGCTCCCAATAATTTTATATAACGTTGAGGCCCTATACCACGGGCATGCAATAGATTAATCCAATGATGTAATTCTTTTGGGTTCTTCACGAATAGGTTTGTAATTAGGTTTGTATGGGTATGTGGTTTATTTAATAGACATCTACCTAATGACAAATACATAGGTAGGTTGGGGTGTCTTAATTTGGGGTGTATCTTATCTTGCTTTGTTACTAGGAGCTATCTTGGGGAGATTGCTCCTAGGTTTTAATAGTGACTATGGGCACAGACTATAACTAACTATAACTAACTATAACTGATTATGGGTTGCCAACTTTATAGCCTTTTTTAATATGATGATCTGATTTACTAATCAGAGCATAACTTAAACGTTCATTAACACTATAAACTATCATAGATCCAACACGTTCAGGAGGTAGTCGAACTTCAATCGCTTGTTTACTATGCCACTTATCGAGACGTTTTTCATAAGGGTCTTTAGCTAAACGAGGTGGAGAATAAATACCTAAAATATGTCCTGTACGAATCCCATCACGTTTGCCACGATTGATAACAGCAATCATATGTTGACCACTAATAAGGTCGGCATCATACAAGCTCATTACCGTTCCACGTATTTTACTAGTAGGTGGAGTAATAGGCATAGAGAGTGCTTTAGGGTTAGGGTTCACTTTAATTAAGCGATCTCCGGCTCTGATCTCACGGTTACTTTTTTCAATAGTAGCGGTGGTGACATCATCAGGATGAACAATAGCAACTTGACCGTGGTAACTAATCTCAGTACCTAGTAACTCATCTGTTTCAATATCTCGCAGCTCTTTACCCGTATGATAAATACCATAGGTGTCACCTCTTCGAGCATTTGCCAGTCCTTTGATATAAACATCTTTATCTTTTTCCAATAGCAATGTCGCATCACGTGCTGCAATTATATAAGGAGCACTAGTAAGGTCGTCTTTGTTAGCAACACGAGGCCAGGATAGAAAAGGAGCTAAAGTAGAAATAGGTTCTCCTACTCCTTTTCTAGTAACACGAATAGTAGGAACTAGTTTGTTACTACCACCAGAAACCATGCTGCCGTTACCTTGATGAATAAATAAAATATCACCCGGGTAAATTCTGTGAGGATTACGTACTTTTTGATTTTTATCCCATATTTCCGGCCAGTAAGAAGGGTCTTTCAAGAATTTTCGGCTAATACCCCATAAGGTATCACCTTTTTTAACGACATAACGAGTAGGTGCATTCTTACGAAAAGGTGATGTAGATTGGCTCCCCTTCCCGGATTTGGCTCGGTTACTACCTACCTTCCTACCTCTTTCGGGTTGTCCATAATAAGCATCATATTCAACCTCTACAGGTGACATCTTAGTCGTGTCTTTAGCATATTTAGTGCTACAGCCTTGTAACATGAGTACAGAAACAGAAAGTAATGTTAATGATAGTAGTGGTAATGATAACTTCATAATTATTTTTATTGTTATGAGATAGTTGATCGAGCTAGCTTGAAATACAAAACAAACTCAGAATATTAACAGTCAGGAACATTAGAATTTCACCAGACGGCTAGTGGCAGGTATAATAACGGCTAACTAGTATTAACACATTTATTTCGGATTTTCGGTATGACCCAATTAACCATTTTACGCTACCCAGATACTAGGCTTCGTAAGAAAGCCAAGAAAGTGGAGCATATTGATGATGAGACTCGTCGTATTGTCGATGATATGTTTGAGACTATGTATAAGGCTCCGGGTATTGGCTTGGCTGCAACACAAGTAGATATACACCAACAGATCGTGGTGATGGATGTTTCTGATAACCATGATGAGCCTTTATGTTTTATAAATGCAGAACTTTTAGAAGAAGAAGGCAGTGAGGAATCAGAAGAAGGTTGTCTTTCAGTGCCTGAGTATTACGCTAAAGTAAAACGGGCTGAAAAGGTTAAAGTGCGCGCATTAGATCAACAGGGAGAATCCTTTGAAATGGATGCTGATGGCCTACTTGCTGTCTGTATTCAGCATGAACTCGATCATTTACAGGGAAAGGTTTTTGTTGATTACCTGTCGCCCTTAAAGCAAACACGTGTACGAAAAAAATTAGAGAAAGCAGCGAAGCAAAAAGGTTAAATAAAAAGGCTAATTCTAAAACCTCAGCAATAAGAAAAGCGAAATAAAGAAAGAGAGTAACTATGAGTAGATTACGGATTATCTATGCAGGCACACCAGACTTCGCTGTTCCTGCCTTACAGGCATTACTAAACTCATCACATCAAGTGGTTGCTGTTTATACCCAACCGGATAGACCTGCTGGTCGAGGCAGAAAAGTTAACTTTGGTCCTGTTAAGCAACTAGCGGTTGAGCATAATATTCCAGTAGAACAGCCTGAGACCTTAAAAGAAGAAACTACCCAGCAACACCTAGCCAGCTATAAAGCCGATGTGATGGTGGTGGCAGCTTACGGTTTGATATTGCCTCAGACTGTTTTGGATATGCCAACCTATGGCTGTTTAAACATACATGGCTCATTATTGCCTAGATGGCGTGGCGCTGCGCCCATCCAGAGGGCAATACAGGCCGGTGATGCAGAAACCGGAAATACCATCATGCAGATGGCAGCGGGTCTGGATACTGGAGATATGTTGCATAAATCAAACTGTCCTATTTCTCAAACCGATACAGGGCAAACCATCCATGACAAACTGGCTACACAAGGGGCAGATGACTTATTAGCTGTACTAGAGCAGTTGGTTAACGACACCCTAAAGCCACAACAACAAGATGAAAGCCAAACGACTTATGCGCACAAACTTTCAAAAGAAGATGCCAGAATAGATTGGACTAAGTCTGCCGCTGAAATAGATCGGATGATAAGAGGCTTCAACCCTTGGCCTGTTGCTTTTACTGAATATCACGGTAAGCCGATGAAAATATGGATGTCAGCAGTAAAGGATGAGTGGGTTACCGCAGAAGCTGGCAGTGTTATCAATGAATCTGCACAAGGCATCGAAGTCGCTACGGGTGAAGGCATACTCGTCATAAAAAGATTACAAATGCCCGGTAAAAAAGCCATGGATATTAAAGACTTTATTAACGGCCATTCACTGAGTAGTGTCCAACTTGGCTAATACACCTAAACCTACTAGACCCACTAATCCAACTAAAGTAAAAGCTCCTAGAGCAGTTGCTGGTGACTGTTTACACCAAGTCATCTATCAAGGTAGATCCTTAACTGAGGTTTTGCAGAGAGATTCAGTCATCTCTCTTGAAGAATCAGATCGCGCATTAGTGAAAGATATCTGCTTTGGAAGTTTGCGCTGGCACTATGTGATAGACATCATTCTGGATAAGCTGTTAACCAAGCCCTTAAAAAAGAAAGACAAAGATGTGGAATGTCTCATTCGTGTGGGGTTGTATCAGTTACAGTACCAACATACCGCTGATCATGCCGCAGTTAACGAGACAGTAAGCGCGAGTAAATATCTAAAAAAGCCATGGAGCAAAGGCTTAACCAATGGCGTACTACGCAATTTTACTCGAGATAAAGCTGATAATAAAAAAGGTATTCTAACCAAGATAAAGCCACATATGGCCTTTCCCTACTGGATAATAAAGCGCGTAAAGCAAGCATGGCCAGAGCAATGGAAAGAGATATTAGCAGCCAGCAACCAACGTGCGCCCATGACACTTAGAGTTAACCATTCAAAAATTCAATCCAGTGAATATTTAGATAGACTTGCGGAAGTTGATATAGAAGCACAGCTTCATCCCTTAGTGGAATCTGCTATTGAACTTAAACAACCCGTCAATGTGCATAAGTTGCCAGACTTTGAACATGGTTTTGTTTCAGTTCAAGATGCGTCAGCACAACTAGCAGGCTATTTGTTGGATTGTAAAGCAGGAATGACGATTTTAGATGCCTGCGCGGCACCTGGTGGAAAAACGGGGCATATTGCAGAAAGCAGTAAAAACCTAAAGATTACAGCTATTGATAACGTGCCTCATCGATTAGCTTTAGTAAAAGAAAACCTTGATAGGTTAGGTGAGAAAGCTACCCTAATAGAAGCAGATGCGAGTGATCTATCTGCTTGGTATATAGATCAAAGTGAAGCCTTTGATAGAATTTTATTGGATGCGCCTTGCTCAGCTTTAGGTGTGATGCGTAGACACCCTGATATCAAAGTCTTAAGACAAGACAGTGACATTGCAGCACTAGTTGAACTGCAAAAACAATTACTGAAAACACTGTGGTCTATTTTAAAACCTGGAGGAATATTGCTATATGGAACGTGCTCGATACTTCCAGAAGAAAATGATCAACAAATCAAACAATTTGTTGCGGTACAAAAGGATATCAATGTGATCCCTATTGCTGGAAAATGGGGAATCAGCTGCGAATATGGTAGGCAAATTTTACCTAACAGCGATAATATGGACGGCTTTTATTATTCATTGCTGGAAAAAAGCTAAAGACTGAGAAGTAAATAAATCCACCCACTCTAAAGACTAAAGGAATAATAAAAGACGACTGTTCTACAATCCTATACAGTAGTAGTTCAAAGTTGTTGTTGATAACCATAATGATATCATTCGTAACCATCCCTAGAATATTAGCTATCTTGTTGCTTTTGCTACTACCTAAAGCTTTGGTTGCTGGTGGCTCAAAAGGTGAGGTTGATATCCAAAGTATCAATATATCAGCAACAAAAAGCTACCAGTACAAAGCGGACGGCACAGTCTCTTTTCAACTCTCAGATACTTTACAAAAAGCACTAACACATGGAGTAAAGCTCCAAGCCACTATTGATTTCACTTTAGGTCAGCATCGATCGTGGTGGTGGAATTCAGCAAGGCGAATCTCAAGAATATCTTACGAATTAAAATACCATTCGCTTAGTAAACACTATGTACTGAAAAGTACAAACAGTGATCAGCATTGGAGCTTTAGCAACTTGCCTTCCGCATTAAAGCAGATGGGGAATATTAAAAACCACAAACTACCTACGCTTACCTCTGTCATAGATGAGGGCGATTATTATCTTTATATTCGAGCCAAAGTAGGAGTGGAGCCGCGTAGTTTACCTTTAAAAATTCAATCCTATTTTAATAGCAGTAAATATCATACGAAGAGTGAAGGTGTGTTGTGGGCATTACCCTAAGAACCTTCATATTTCAGATATTACCAGTAGCCATAACAGTACTACTCCTAGCTGTTTCATTAACGTTATTGGATAGCTCAACGAGTAGCCCTGATTCTGCAGAGAGCATTGGGAGTTGGTTGGCGCCGCTCAATCTCATCACATTAGCTATCTTATTAATACTCATATTGAGTAACGTGTACCGAGCATTTAAAAGCCTGCGATCAAAAAAAGCAGGGTCTCGTTTTACATTACGCTTAATGACCGCCTTTGCCATACTAACGTTAATTCCAGTATTGGTTGTATCCTATTTCTCCATGAACTTTATAGGACAGAAGATAGATAACTGGTATGACGTAGATATAGAGCGAGCACTAGGGGATTCACTTGAACTGGCACAACGATCCCTAAAAACAGGCACCAGCTTACATTTACGAGATATCGAACTCACAGCACGTGAACTCTTTAAGACGGATGAAACGGAATATCCCTACTTTCTGGATCAAAAAAGACAAGATTTAAATGCCTACGAGATGCTATTACTGGATTCAAAGAAGCGCGTCATAGCCTATAGTGGTTTGAATGCTGATACTTTGTTTGATCATTTTCCAGAAGATAATATGTTTAGGCTATTAAGCAATAAAGGCTTTTATCTTGAACTGGAACCGGATGGTAATGGCGGGCTTTATTCAAGAGTCGCCGTTACCCTACAAAGAGATAAATTAAGTAAATCTTATACATTGACAGCCCTATTCCCAGTTTCTCATAAATTCACAGTATTAAGTGAAAGTGTTCAAGAGGCGAGGGATCAATACCAAACAAGAAAATTCCACAGAAATAGCATCAAGTATGGCTTTCGACTGAGCTTGTTCATTATTTTGCTACTAACCGTATTATTTGCACTCTGGGCTGCCTTTATCTACTCACAAAAACTGACCAGCCCAATTCGTAAGTTATTAGATGGAACGTTAGCAGTAGCATCCGGAGATTTACAAAAGAAACTACCTGTTTCAACCAAAGATGACTTTAGTCTATTGGCTAGGTCCTTTAATACGATGACAACCAAGCTGTCATTTGCCCGTAGAGAAAGTGAAAAAAGTCGATTACAAGTACAACGTCAGCATGACTACCTCAATGTGGTGCTGAATCACTTAACTTCCGGTGTACTAACGTTAGATCAGTCACTATCTATTCAACGGTTTAACGCGGCAGGTAAGCAGCTGCTCCAACTGGGCGACCAACAAATAGCCGGATCAAAGCTTAGTGAAATAGGTGATCAATCAGCACTGATGCCCTACTTTATAGAAGGCATCATGCCGCACCTACAATCAGAAGAGGCAGAATGGAAGACTGAAATCATCATCTTGCATGACAACAAGCGGCATATGTTCCATTGCCAAGGTGTTACGCTTCCGGAGTTAATTAATGGCGAAAAGGGTGTTGTCCTAGTTTTTGATGATATGACAGAAATAGTACAAGCCGAACACGATGCAGCTTGGGCAGAGGTTGCGCGACGCTTAGCCCATGAGATCAAAAACCCGCTCACGCCTATTCAGCTTTCTGCAGAACGTTTACAACATCGTTTACTACCAGAATTGAGCGAATCATCTGCAGACTTGTTAAAGCGAATGACTCAGACTATCACTCAGCAAGTAGAAAGCATGAAAACGATGGTGAATGCCTTTAGTGAATATGCGAGAACACCGTCATTACAATTACAACTAACCAATATCAACAAATTGATTACGGATGTGGCAGAGCTTTATCATGCCAATCAGCAACAGGTAGAAATCACTCTGGAGCTGGATACACTTCCTGACATCATGATTGACATACATCGCATGAGACAAGTCATTGTTAACTTAGTTAAAAACTCATTAGAAGCATTAGAAGAACAAGACCCCCCAAGAGTCGTTATACTGTCAACACAGCATACTGAAATGGATGAAGTGTTGATTCGCGTTACAGATAATGGCCCCGGAATAGAAGAAGCATTGCTACCTGAGTTATTTAACCCTTACGTGAGCAACAAAGCGAAGGGAAGTGGTTTAGGATTGGCCATTGTGAAAAAAATCATAGAAGAGCATTCGGGTAGTATTTCAGTCAGAAACAATGAGGCTGGTAGTGCTATATTTACTATCCTATTACCTATGCCCAGTGCGCCCAGTGCGCCAGTAAACCCAACGTAGCACCGAACATCGGCTAATAGATCAAATTAAGCCCAACTAAAGTTCAACTAGAGGAACCAGCATGACGGCACAATATATCTTAGTGGTAGACGATGAACCTGATATTCGCCAACTAGTGAGTGAAATTCTTGAAGATGAAGGCTATCAAGTCGAAACTGCCGAAGATGCAAAGCAAGCCCGTGAAAAATGGGGGCAGCGTAAACCTGACCTAGTTCTGCTGGATATCTGGATGCCGGATGAAGATGGTATTTCATTACTAAAAAGCTGGCAAGAAGCAGGTAACTTGTGTTGTCCCGTCATTATGATGTCAGGCCATGCCACCATAGAAACAGCCGTCGAAGCGACGCGTTTGGGAGCCTATGACTTTATAGAAAAACCGTTATCCATGGCGAAGATGTTACTGACTATAGAAAATGGCCTTAGAACGGTCCAGTTAGAGCATGAAAACCGTGATTTAAGAGAACAAGTCAGTATCGCAGTAGAGCCAGTCGGTTCTAGCAAGGCGATGCTAGAATTGCGAGAAAATGCAGAAAAAATTGCTAGCCAAGCTACAAGTGTATTGATATACGGAGCATCTGGAACTGGAAAAGAAGTGATGGCTCGCTATATCCATAAAAATAGCACGCGAAAAGATCAACCCTTCGTAAAAGTTATTGCTAGTGGACAAGAGTCTAATAGCATGGATAAGAAGTTGTTTGGCTACGAAGAAAAGGGTGTGGTTCACTACGGGCTATTTGATGAAGCCGGAAATGGCATTTTATATCTGGCCGATATTTTTGCATTGGATAAGACCACACAAGACCATCTGCTCAACATCTTAAAGCAAGGTCAGTACCAACGAATTAATGGCACAAGTTCGGTAGAAATGAATGCTCGCTTGATAGTCGCTACCACTCACGACCTTAGGGATGATATTCAAACCGGTGAGTTTAACGAAGAGCTATATTATTTATTGGACATGGTTCCACTAACTATCCCCCTACTTCGTAACCACTCAGAAGATGTCCCTGACCTACTGAGTTATTATGTCGACTTATTAACGGAACAAGAAAGCCTTCCGTATAGACACTTCTCGGTTTCAGCGCAAAACTATCTGCGTAACCATCCATGGCCGGGCAATATCCGTGAACTAAGAAACTTGGTACAACGCTTGCTGATTTTAGGAACAGATGTCAGTATTTCTCAAGAAGAAGCAGAAGAAGCGTTAGGCGCCTATATCCCCGTTTATGATGAAGGAGTAGGTCAGCTACCCTCAAGCATGTATGACTTACCATTGCGCCAAGCTAGAGAGCAATTTGAACATGACTACATCAGTTGGCAGTTAAAACAAACCAAGGGAAACGTAAGCCGCTTAGCAGAGCGCGTACAAATGGAAAGAACCCATTTGTACCGAAAAATGCATGCGCTTAATATAGATCCAAAGGATTACAACAAGTGAGTCTAATGGTTATTATTTTGAATGTTATTCAGTCGAGTATTAGAGCCTATTCGAGTCCAAAAATAACAGACAGAAAAAAGCTATAAAAAGGGCTTGAAACCCCTTTTTTCTAGTGTATACTACCGCACTCTTTTGGGCCGTTAGCTCAGCCGGTAGAGCAGTTGACTTTTAATCAATTGGTCGAGCGTTCGAATCGCTCACGGCCCACCATATATATAAAAAGGCTTGAGACTGTTATCAGTTTCAAGCCTTTTTTATGTCTGTTATTTCTTCTCATTTAATCATTAACTCCCTTCTTGGATAAGGTACATTATGCCTTAGCTCTTTTCCATAATAGTATCTCCTCGCGCCCCTCTTCTAAACTACATTATGTAGCTAACGGATAAATTAATTAATTTACAGAGAAGAGGAAATGAGAAGAACCCTATCAGGTTGATTAAAAATAACAATCAACTCTTGAAATGGAGTAACACATGACACAAGCACAAGACTTATTTAATAAAGCAGCAGAATTAATAGATACGGCAAATCGTGAAGACCCGAATATGGAATCGGCTGAAGGGAAAGATGTTCCTAAAGAGCTGCTTTACTCACAACGCATGAGCGATATGATTGGTCGCTTTATACCGGATGCGGATGATGTAGCGAAGCTTGCAGTAAGAGGGCAACATATCCAACGCTGGAAATCTCCGCGTAGTGATTACCCAATGAATCGCAAAGGCTATCATTTATGGCGCACGCGTCTCTATACGTTCCATGCCGATACAACTGCCGCTCTTCTTGAAGAGGCAGGTTATGACGAAGAATCTATTGAACGTGTAAAGCAGGCGATTGGTAAGAAAAACTTAAAAACCAACCCCGATACACAAATCATTGAAGACATCGCGGCACTTACCTTTTTGGAGCACTACATGACAGCCATGTATCACAACTTTCCTGATTATGATGAAGAAAAGTGGATTGATATTATATTGCGTACTTGGAAAAAAATGTCTCCTCAAGCACAAGAGTTTGCACTGGCAGGAAAAATATCACTGCCAGAAGCCTTGGTTCCTGTTATTTTGAAGGCGATAGAGAAAGGTAAGTCTTAGTAGTTTAGATAATGGGTGTAGCCCTTGCACATGGATATCAGATACGACCTATTAACCTTCTTTGAAGCAGCACTTGAGGCTGTGGATGGGAGTCGGGTCGTTGCGGAAGCTTTACCGGAGATATTAAAAGAGCAGCTTAGCTCTCAAGATATCGCTGATATGCAAATCGTATCTATCGGTAAAGCAGCTGAATCTATGTTGCAGGGTGCTCATCAGTGTTTGGGTGAAATAACAGGCAGATCATTATTGATTTCCAAGTCAGGTTATATAAGCTCTGAGTCCTACAACACCCCCCTTATCACCTGTATTGAATCAGCGCATCCGGTACCAGATGAAAGTAGCCTTGTTGCTGGGGATGCTCTAATCCAGTTTCTCCAACAAAGTCAGGCTCCTTGCCTATTCTTGATATCTGGTGGTACATCAAGCCTTGTTGAAGTATTGGCAGATAATTGGAGCCTTGATGAACTTCAAGAAGTGACCCAATGGATGTTGGCGAATGCGTACAGTATTAGTCAGATCAATGCAGTAAGAAGTGATATTTCCAAAATCAAAAGAGGCGGTTTATGGAACTACTTCAATAATAGAAAAGTCATCTGCTTGCTGATTTCTGATGTGCCGAATGACGATGTGGCTATTATCGGTTCTGGTTTATTGTTTCCCGATTCTCATCAGTCAAAAAATATACCGGACAGCCACACCCTTCCTAGACAATGGAAACAGAAGTTAAAATCTTTTAGTAAACCGCAACCTCCCTCCTCTTTTTATTGGCAAATTATTGCCTCCAACCAACACGCAAAACAAGCTGCTGAGAAAAAAGCTATTGCAGCAAGCTATCGCACAAAAGTTATAGAAAGGCTGCAAGAAGGTTTAGCAATTGAAGTGGCTAAACAGTGTGTAAAAATAGCAATGAAACACCCCAACACGGTGATTATTTGGGGAGCAGAGACTACGGTGAAATTGCCAAATCATCCCGGAAAAGGGGGACGAAACCAGCACTTAGCACTAGCTGCCGCGATGGAATTAGAGGGCAATCAA
>JAZGES010000315.1:0-6164 GCA_036478935.1 Thiotrichaceae bacterium | reverse complement strand
GACGGTGGTGATGGCAAAGTTTTCATCATGGTCGACCCTCAAACCATGCCTCAATCCTGTACTTGTGAGGCCACATCAACGGTTATCCCTGAAGGAAACCCAACGGCTGCTTTAACGGATGCACAGATTTCATGGGATATTAGCGGTACTTTTGGTAATGGTCCACTAACACTAAACTCATTCACCGTCGCGGGGGAATCTAACCCTTTCTCTGAGCTAATTCTACCGGATACAGCTGGTTATCGATATGAACAGCCAGACTCTAGAACAGGCATCAGAAACCAAGGTGCTTTAACAACCACCATTGAGGATGATCCAGCAGACTTTCTTGAAGCTTTGAGGAAAGCTAATTCAAGCCGAGATTTATCTCATTATTTGCAAGCTGATTATCAAATACAACCTACAGACTATACTGAGTTTTTCTACAACGTACCGATCACCTCCGCTGGAAATCGCTATATCCTGATCTCTGAGAGACTGGGTAATAACGAAATGGCAGTTGAAGCGTTAGATGCAGATGGCAACCCCATAGGTAGTAAAGCTGACGTCATACCGGGTTCAACACATATCAACACCCATGTGGTTATAGACGGCGGGCAAGAAGTACATTTCACCGTTTTCCCACTAACCGCTATTGCACCTCGTGGAACAGACATACATGGTATTCGCCTGACACAAACTGGTTCTGCGCATGATTTGTATGTGCGGGCAGGAGATGGTGGTGATGGTAAAGTCTTCATTATGGTTGATCCACAAACTATGGCAATTTGTGATGACCGAGGCGATGCTCCCATTTCAGGCACTCAGTATGGAGAAGCCATTCATACCGTTGTTGAAGGTGTTTACCTTGGTGATACTCTGCCGGATACTGAAATCAGTAGTCAAGCATCAGAAAATGCAGATGGTGATGATAATAATGGTAATGATGATGAGGATGGGATTTCCATCCCTGAACTCACGCAGGGAGCAACTGCGACATTTACCGCAACCGTCTCAGGAATAGGAGGTTATCTACAAGGATGGATAGATTGGAATGGCGATGGCGATTTTATCGACGCTGACGAACAAATAGTGACAAACCTTCAAGATAATACTGCCGATGATGCTGATAATACCACTGGCATTATTAGTTTTGATGTGGATGTACCTAGTTCTGCAACGACAGATCAAACCTATGCTCGTTTTCGCTGGGCTAATATGCAAGGGCTGGATTCAAATACACCTACAAACAGCGGAGAAGTTGAAGACTATACTTTGACCATCCGAGAAAACACTTCGTCATGCTCTATTAATGACACGGCCGCAGGTACTTACAGCACGGCATCTGTTGCCAGTAATTCCAACTATTTATCCAGCCAGACACGTATCTATCAAGCTAAATATAACTCAGCCAATTGGGAAGGTCAGCTACGCGCATATGATCTAGAAACAACGGCTCAAGATGGTAATGTGAAATCACAAAAGTGGAATGCTGCGGATACTATTAATAGAGCTAACCGCAACTTGTTTACCTATGACCCCACTCAAGATACTGACAAAGGTATCGTACTAACTTGGGACAACCTCAATAGCCAACAAAAAGCTAGCTTAATAGATGGAGGAAGTACTGCACTAGGAGAGAAACGCTTAGCATGGTTGCAAGGCAGTGACACAGATGAAACTACAACTCTCAGAGCTAGAACTAAAATTCTAGGTGATATTATTCACTCGAATATAACCTTTAAAAGCAAAACAACTAACTATGGCTATAAGCAGTTAACCGGTGTGGAAGGTTCAAGCTATGCCACTTTCTTAGCCTCTAAGCTATCCACTACTGAAACCTTATTTGTGGGAGCAAATGACGGCATGCTACATGCACTGGATGCCAATTCAGGTGCTGAGTTATTTGCCTACATCCCTAATGAAGCCTTTCCAAAAATTGCCGCGCTTAGCAACATAAGCTATGGCTGTAATGAAGACGGCTGCCTGCCACATGAGTACATTGTTGATGGCATGTCATCTTTAGGCGATGCTTATTTCGACTCCAATTGGCATACCGTTTTACTCGGTACATTAGGCTTAGGAGGCAAAGCCATCTATGCATTGGATGTAACCGATGCAACAGGCTCTGACAGCTTTACTCGTGAAGACGTATTATGGGAAATTTCAACGACACAAGCACCTGATCAGCTTTCTGTCTTTTCAAACCACCTAGGTTACACCCAACCAAAGCCTAGTGTTGTTCGCATGGCGAATGGAAAGTGGGCTGCCATTGTGAGTAACGGTTATGAAAGTGAAGATAATAAAGCCGTGTTATTTATTATTGATGTCGAAACCGGTGCATTGATCAAAGCAATAAATACAGGCGTTGGGTCAGACATAGATAAAAATGGTCTATCAACACCTACTGCTGTAGACAGTGATGGTGATTCTATTGCTGATATTATTTATGCTGGTGATCTACTAGGTAACTTATGGGCCTTTGATGTCAGCAACGCAGATCCTGCTAACTGGTCCGTACGTTACAGTGCGAACTCTGCTCCAGCCCCCCTATTTCGCGCCTGTGAAGATGATGCCTGTAATAAGCCACAAATCATTACAGCGCCTCCTCAAGTGGGGAAAAACCCTTCAGGTGGGTTAATGGTTTATGTGGGTACTGGGAAATATTTTGACGTCACTGATAATTATTATGATACCGCAGCTCCTGCTACCAATAGCTTTTACGGGATTTGGGATAACGGCTCTGTTATCGACTCAAGAGACGAACTAGTTGCACAAACTATTTTAACGGAGATCAATGTCAGTGGAACACTCAATAGCCGCGTGACATCGGCTAATGCAGTGGACTACTCCGGTAACAATGGATGGTATATGGACTTACTAAAACCACCAGGAGATGTCGCAAGAGGTGAACGAGTTATTTCACAAGCTTTACTACGAGAAGGGAGATTGATATTCACTACGATGATCCCACCTCGAAATAGCTGCTCTGTTAGTGGTACAAGTTGGCTAATGGAATTAAAAGCTTTAGATGGCAACCGCTTAGGTGAAATCCCATTTGATACTAATAACGATAAGAAGTTTACCGTTGACGATAATGTAGATTACCAAGAGCAAAGTACGATTATCTCTGGAATACAGGATACCTCTTTGGGTGTGATCTTCAGCTCTCCTACTATCATTAATCACTCTACACAGGCAGAAGGAAAGTATGTGACGGGTAGTAGCGGAACAATAGGTATGTTCAGAGAATCTGCTAGTCGTGCCTCTGGAAGAATGTCTTGGAGACAGCTACGTTAAGAGGTTAGATTTTGTACCTTAAAATAAAATAAGAAGGCTAATAAATAGCCCATTTACTATGAATAAAAAAACAGGTTTTACATTAGTAGAGTTACTGGTAACCATTACAGTAGCTTCAATAGTACTATCAATGGCTGTTCCCAATATGCGTACAACATTGCAGAAGAATAGAATGACGACACTGCATAACCAATTGTTATCTGCATTAAGTTTTACGCGTAGTACTGCTATCACTCAAGGAACATGGGCAACGTTGTGTCACAGCAATTCAGACCATACCAATTGCACGGCTCCTGAGTCCGAATGGGTTAATGGTTGGATTATCTTTCCCGATAAGAATAATGATGGTCAGGTAGATAGCAATGAAACTATTCTTTCCGCATTCACAAAACTGCCCGCTGGGATTAGCATGCTCTCAAATAAAAACCGAATCAGTTATGGTTCACAGGGCTATGCCATAGGCTATGCCGGAAAGCTAACGTTCTGTGACTCACAGAACGCTATCACGCCACAAGGCATGATTATTTCATCAAATGGAAGAGTTAGAACTGCAAATGCTAATGACTCATTAACCTCTTGCTCGGGTTAGCCACATGAATAATAGACATAAAAATAGCGGAGGTTTTTCATTGATCGAAGTACTCGTTACTTTGGTTGTCTTATCTTTCAGTTTATTTAGTATTGTTACCTTACAAATTAAGGCTCAACACTTTAATAACACCGCCAGGTTTACTACTCAAGCCACTTTGATAGCTCACGATATGCTTGAACGAATACGCTCGAACCCTGCTGGATTAGCATTGGGAAGTTACAACCTCCCAAGTGCAACAAAACATACCAACTGTTATACCTTGTCAGGCTGTATTGCTTCAGATATGGCAGAAAATGATATGTATGAATGGGCGGGCAGCTCACCCAGTGGTATTTCACATAAATTACCCAGTGGTGCTGCCGTAGTTTGTATTGACTCTACTTTTGATGACGGCGACCCCACAAGCGCGGCTTGTGATGGTAGCGGCGATATTTACGCCATTAAAGTTTGGTGGATAAACTCCAGTGCTGAAACACAGCGCTTTGTAACTACCGTGGCGTTTAAATAATGAGAAGAGTAATCACTATTCAAAAAGGCTTTACCCTAGTTGAAATTATGATAGCCATGTTAATAGGCTCTTTACTGCTGACTGGTGTATACCAGTTGTACTTTTCATCAAAACAAGCCAATAAACTAATCACTGCTGAAGCCGAAATGCAAGAAAATGCACGTTTCGCTTTTTCAGTCATGACTTCAATTATTCAAGAAGCCGGTAATTTTGGGTGTCAATCATCCAGTCTAATGACCACAAACTCCCTAGTTAAAACTACTAGTAATACGTTTCGCCCTTGGCAAGTTATTGAAGGATGGGAGGCAACAGGTACAGATTATGGTGATACCTATACAACTGATATAGACTCTAGTGTTAGTCAATCAACAACCAATCATTGGCTAAGTTCTGCGCTATCTACAAAAGACTCTGGGATCAAGTCAAAGAAAGACTCTGACATAATAAAAGTTTGGTACACAAAAAATGAGAGAAGCCCTCTTTCCTCAATTAGTACAGGCGTTTTGAATTTTCAGGCTATTAATATAAAACAAGGAGATATTCTTGTTATCAATGATTGCCAAACGGTTACCTTTGCTCAAGTTTGCTCTTGCGACCTAGCGGATTCCCTGGTTTGTGAAAATGATGATGAAAGAGCCAACATTTCTGCTGATGCCTGTAGCACGCCTGGCAATACGACCTTTAATTATTCCGACCTTAATCAAGCTACCACCGAAATTAGCGTATTAGAGGAAAGTATCTTCTTCGTGGGCAAACGTTCTGACAGCACTTCTGGCTACCGAAGCAATATCCCCTCCTTATATGTTAAACATTTAGGTGATGATGCAAGTCCCAGCTCTAAAGAAGAAATATTAGAAGGCGTAGAGAGCCTTCAAATTCTTTATGGTCAAGATACTAATAACAACCGATCTCCTAATTATTACGTGAGTGCTAATCAAATAACTGACTGGAACAAGGTCGTTAGCGTAAAGGTTAGCTTATTACTTCGCTCACAAAAGAACAATATAACAGTAGGCACGCAAGCGATTAACTTCAATGGTCATCAGATAGATCTAGATGATGACTCATCAGACCGGTATTTACGTCGTGTGTTTACATCCACTATTTCTTTACGAAATAGAAATTTCGGATACTAATCTGGGTACTATTTTTGGTACTAAGGAACAGAGATAATAAGCTATGAAATCAAGAAAAGAACAGTCAGGTGCGGTATTAATTATCAGCTTAGTCGTCGTCATTGTATTATCCTTGATAGTAACAGGTGCAGTACAAAGTACCGTTTTGCAACAAAAAATGTCGAACAACCTACGCGATAAAGATCTAGCTTTCCAAGCAGCTGAGACTTCCTTAAAATCAGGAGAGGCGTATTTATACAGCCAGCATAGAAATAGTTTGGCTGGTATCTTTGATGGTACTAATGGGCTTTATACCTTCAGCACTGCAGCAAACAATGCAAGAACGAACCTTGATAATGAATCAAACTGGTCAGACCTCAGCACCGTTCAATCCCACACATTATCTCAAGTAAAATCAAGACCTACTTATATTATTGAAGAACTGCCTGAAATTGTTGCCCAAGGTGATAGCCTAACCGTTCCAAGACCCATTTCTGCCACCTATTATCGGGTTACTTCAAAATCTAAAGGCGGTACAGATGCTTCGCTTGTCATACTGCAAAGTATCTATAAAAAATTATAATCTAGGAGCTTGTCAGAGAATGGGAAGCGTAGCGAAAACCACACAGATGAGGTACATTGAGTATTCGGCTAATAACAATGACTATAA
>JAZGES010000314.1:0-10537 GCA_036478935.1 Thiotrichaceae bacterium | reverse complement strand
AGCTTGGCCGTTTCCAGTTCCGTTGTTCATTCCGTCAAACCAGTCAGCAGAAGCTGTAGTAGCAGAAACAGCAAGAGTAGTTGCAAGAGCGATAGTAGTTAAAAGTTTCATGATGTAAATCTCCGAGTAATTTAAATTTGTTTAGTTAATTTGCTTTTTGAGCATGTGAATAAGTATATAAGAATATTCTAATATGTCAATATTTAATTTGAACTATTTAAAATTAATTTTTTTAGATAGATCTAGAGATGAGGATAAAGAGGTTGGTAGGGCTTGTGAGTAGAGTGTTGAAGTTGATAAAGCAAGGCTCGCAAAGAGTGCTTCTTATAAGTACTCAACATTAGGTGATTCGTCATATTGATAAAGTAGCTTGTGTTGAGCCATAGCGAAACACGGGAACAGCATAGAAAGCCTTAAAGTTACGAACCCGCGTTTCATCCTTCAAGCAACACAGGCTACACGAGCTTTATTTCAACCATGCAAGCCGTGTTTGTTCCTTATACATGATATGGCCTTGTCTCATTGCAGACTCAGAATAGATTAGCTTAACGTTTCATATTGGGAGGTGGTTCAGCCATAGGCACAGGTGAGTCTTGTGAATCTGGTGATGCCGTGTCTGTTGTTTGACAGTTGTTACTTACATTAATAGGAGACTTATCTAGCGAGATTATTTGTCTTAAGCCTCTAAAGCCAATCGCAATAGGCCGTTCAAAAGTTCGGTCTACACTGACAGAACTATGTGCTGACGAGCCAGCGCTAACTCTAACCCCAGATGTGGATAGGCTTCGTTGGCGTTCAGCTAGCTTTTTTTCAGCAGTGTTTCGGTCACTACCAGCACTTCCTGGTCTGTTAGCTATTTCTTGTGGAGAGATGGTTGTAGCATTACTTGAGTTGCCCCCACCAATGCTTTTATCCAACGATAACTGTACCTTTAGCTTACGAGCATAAAAAACTTCGGTAGCAATAACTAATAATGCTTTTTGAGTTTGTTTGCTTTCCCCACCCGTTTTATCAACGGTGAATTTTAGTGTTTCAAGATCCATCCCTGTTGCTTTGTTGATACAAAATTTTCCATTCTCAAAGATTTTACGTTTGACCTTGGATACAGGAATACCATAAGACGATGCAGCCGAAATAGTGACATAGGCCTTTTTAATATTTTCGGCGCTAACACCTAAGTTACCTAATGCGCTTGATGGAATAAGTGAGGCGGCATCAAAGGCACTGACTTCTGCTTTAAAGAAAGTGGGTAATAAAACCATTTTCAAGCGATTCACTTCGCCACCCGAAAAGAGGTTTCCATTTGATGTGGGTTGGCGTTCCATAGTAGAACCAGTAGTCTTCTTATAGCTGGTTTTAGGGAAGTCGGGACGTTGACTGTAGTGAGACTTTAGCTCTTTTATCAAATTGATAGAATGAACCCATGTTCCTATAGGAGTGAAGTTGGCATTTTTCTGTGCCTTATTTTTCTCGGTATCGGGGGAATAAGGAAGCAAGTAAACATCACCCACTTGAACATCTTCTCGTGGAGGAAAGATGGGTTGAATATTAAGCTCACGCAAGTTCTCAGACCAGTCGCGTGCTACAAAGCCTTTGTCAATAGAACAACTGCTAAGTGTCATAAGACTCAGCAATGAGATAATAGGAAGTGATGCATGCTTCATAAAGCCCTCTCTTAAATGATTGATGCAAGCCTTTTATTTATTTGGCTTTGTTCTCTTAGCCTTATTGATTATAGCGTATGAGCTATGATTTATCTCTTTGCATCAAGCTTTAGCACTTAAGGTTCTCTTATTTAGTCTTCTCCTTCGCGGCTATGACTATTTTTCTTGAGATTTTCAAGAGTTCCTAAAGGAAACTAACTTTTGCAATCATTTGTATCAGTGCTGTACTAAACTTATACAAAAGTTATTTAGTATTAAAGTGACAATAAAGGGTGGAATGTGATGGATAACGAAAATGCAAAATCAAGCTCAAAAACAACAGCCGAGTTAATACTTGAGTACGCGAGAGTCTTTATATGGCCATTAGTCATTCTTTTTGCGCTTGTTATTTTCAAAAGCCAAATGGAAAATATTCTGGAGAACCGTAAGATAAAAATAGGTGGGTTGTTAGAAATCGGTGAGCGTATTCAGGAAATAGAAAAGCAGGCGACGATCGAAATTCAAGATGTAAAGAAACTAACAGCAGAGCTTAAGCGAGTGCAAGAGGATGGTTCTAATGAAAATGTCGCCGCTATTTCTAGTAAAATTACGGATAAATTAGAGGCACTTGATAGTAACTTAACAAAAAGTGTGAGTATGTTACGTAAGGATACGACTAGCTTGGAGAGAGGTGTTGTTCAACAGCAAAGTATTCAACAGATCCCTCTTTTTAATGAAACTATTAATAAAGAAGGTGCAAAAGCACTTGAAGCAGAAGGGTTTAAATATGTGATTGATCGCAATTTAAGTGAAGCAATCAGAGCCTTTTCTGAGGCTGACAGACTGTGGCCGGGTTATCACAATGCTGCGAAGATTCAGAATTACCTTAAACACTATGAAACAGAATTAGAGGCTGCATCTAAAGCAGATAAAGTGAAGCTTTGGGATCAGCTTTATGAAACTTTATTGCTGAAATATTCTTGGGGAATGCCAGCAGGTATTCGTGAACAATTGCAGCAATAAAGCGTCGAGGTTATTGATGCAACCAGTGTTTGGAAGTAGGATTTCGGTTTCTCCCTATTTTGCAGAGTCCTGTTTTCCATACAACTATCTAAGCTGATTGAACTAATAGTAGCAGCAAGGTTCAGTTATGATTCATACGAAAATTGTTTTAATTAACAGATCAATAATTAAAGGGGTTCCCAATGAAAATTTTCCAAGGCTCTGCTATGGCTAAAGGCTCTATGACAGCTTTAGCACTAGCTATTTCTTTAGCAGCTTGTAGTGATAACAAGAATGAAAATGCAGCACAAGATAAGGTGCAGAAAGTAGCAGAGGTTGCTGGCGCGGCAACTTCGGCGGCAAAAAATTCGGTGACTGATGTTGGTTTTCAGAAGGTACTTTCCTATGTTCCTGACGATACTGCTTATTTATTCACAAATAAAAAGATCGTACCTAAAGAGGTAATGGAATTTCATCTGGAACGTTCAAAGCAAGTTTTGGTGATGTGGATGGGCTTCATGGAAGACATGAATACGACTTCAGAATCAAAGTCATTGGAGTCAAAATCTTCAGCTGAAAGTGTTGAAAAGAAAAGTGAAACAGTAGTTAGCAAGGATAAATCAGATAAGTCAAAGGACTTCTTTATCGCTTTGATGAAAGATTTACTATCCAATATGTCGCTAGACAAAATTGCCAATACAGGAATGAAAGTAGATGGGCACAGCGCTTTATACGATATCGATTTAGCTCCGGTTTTCCGTTATGAAATCACCAATAAAGCCGCAGTAAAAGAGACAATAAAGAGAGCCGAAGCAGCATCTGACTACTCAGTAGAATGGCAGAAATGTGGTGAGCATGATTGTATCGAGCTAAGTGGAAAAGGTGACAACGCTGCTACAGCTGCTGCAAAAGACGGTGGCTTTATCATCGTGCTACTGGATGACCAGATAACAGGAGGACTTTATAGCGCAGACAATAAAGCGGCTGTAATGGGTCATCTAACAGGGAAATCAAAGACTGAAGCAGGTTATGCCGTATCAAAATGGGATACTTTCCTTACAGACAATAAATATCAAGGGTATGGCGACGGCTATATCAATTTGGAAAAGGTTTACGATTCCGCTGAAAAGCTGATTATGGAGCAAGCGAAAACGCAGGCTACTGAGAGACATGCAGCTGGACTAGGTGAAGCCTTTGATGAAAAGTCGTTTAAAGCTTGTTCGACACTGGCAAAGCGTCATATTGATCATGTGCCTGAAATGGTATTTGGCGTTAAGTCCTTAGAGCAGCGCTCAATGGAATATGAAATTGTATTAAAAACCAGCCCTGTGGTTAGCACAGCAATCGGTGCTATCCCAAATTCACTGGAAGGTATGCAACAAGCCGCAAACCCCGTGTTCGATTTTGGCTTAAATATTAACTTTGATAAGCTACGTGATGGTTTAACCCAGTACACTAATTTCCTTACCAAAACAGCAGAAGAAGTTCACTGTGATGCAGTTAAAGCAGATGCGGTGAGAAAAGCAATGGGTGGTTTCACCATGGCAACCATGATGGGTGCTAATCAATTCAAAGCGATCTATGTAGCTGTGAATGATCTTAAAATGGATGCTACGGGAAAACCTGAAAAAGTAGACGTATATGCTTCAATTTTTGCAGATCAACCCGGTGCATTATTACAAATGTTGGGTATGGTTAATCCTGCGTTTGCCAGCATAAAACTCCCTGAAGATGGTTCACCGGTCAAATTACCAGAAGGGCTTGTTCCACCAAACCCAACTGGTGTAAACCCAGAAATCTACCTTAGTAAGAAAGATAACTTATTGAATGTGATGGTAGGCGACACTAAGCCAGAGCTTAAACCTTTTAAAACAGATAACCCTGCTTTTTTATGGAACACCGTGGATAGCAAGCGTTATTACCAAATGCTAGGTGGTGTTATGGAAGGGGCTTCGGGTGCAAATGGGGCAGGCGGTGCTAATGATGAAGAAGCCAAAAAAGCCATGGAGTTAATGACTAAAATGGGCGACTTTACTGGAAAAATCCATAGTGAAATGGGTGCGGATAGCCGAGGCATTACTATTAATTATTCTGTTGAATATGATAAATAAGAGTATTCAACCCTGGTAAACAGGAGTTGATGATAGAAAGGTCTGCTTTATGCAGGCCTTTTTTATGTCATATCCAGAACCCTTAAGCTTCTCCAATCGCAATAACAACACCCGTATCCACCCAAGTCTCACCCTGTTCAAACAACTTCTGAACCCGTAAATGTAGCTCTGTAAAAGTAGCAAACTCGATTTCACTCACCTGATTCAATATTTGCGACTGGACTTGTAAAAGCCTATAATGTTCCTACAAAGTGTAGTAAAACTATTTTAGAGAACATTAAAATGCAATCGGTAGCCATTAGAGATTTAAAGAACAACCCATCCAATATGACAAAGCACCTAGAAAATGGTGAGCCTGTTTTTGTTACCAAGCACGGCAAGCCAGTGGGAATAACGCTTCCGTTAAATAATGATGTGTTTTCTTTAGGCATAAAAAAAGCCGTTGCGGTAGAACTTTATAAGATGGGTGTTGTATCCCTTGGAAAAATGGCTGAAATATTAGAAATTAAAAAACAAGAAGCCATGAGCCTTTTAAACAGTGCCAACGTAAACTGGCTGGAAGATGACATTGATACAATTGCTAAAGAAGTTAAACAGTGGCTTTGAACAAAGCTGTTGTTTCAGACAGCACCACCCTTATCTCACTGATAAATATTGACCGATTTGAACTACTCTTTAAGTTCTCCAAAACAATCATAATTTCTCAAGCAGTCTACGCGGAGGTAAGCTTCCAAAACCACACTAAGCAGGTTTTAGATGAGTTTATTGAAAACAAACAAGTGGCTGTAAAATCAATTAAAGATAAGCAACTCCCCCTGTTACTCATCCGTTTAGATTTAGGCGAATCAGAATCAATACTCTTAGCAAAAAAAGAAAATCTACCCTTAATCATTGATGAGAAAAAAGGCAGGAGTGTAGCTACAGAGTTTGGGCTTAAAGTCATTGGTTTAATTGGCATTCTTCTGATTTTTAAGGAAGCTGGGGAGCTTTCTAATGATGAGATAACAGATATTGTAAATGACTTGCGGAAGGTCGATTTTTGGGTTTCTGATTCTCTTTTAGGGTTTTTGTTGAGTAGCTAATGTTACTCTGCCCCGATTATTACTGACCAGTTATTAGGGGTATTTTCATTAAATATTCAACCTGATAAAAAAGAATTGATGATAGAAAGACCTGCTTTATGCAGGCCTTTTTTTATGTCACATTCAGAACCCTTAAACTGCTCCAATCGCAATAACAACACCCGTATCAATCCAAGACTCACCTTGATCACACAACTGCTGAATATCTTGTAAATGCTGTTCCTTGAAACTAGCAAGCTCGGTGTCACTCATTTGATTCAACAAACCCCGATAACCTGCATTCCAAACCACATCCCACCAATCCTTTGCAGAAGTCATATGAAAACCAAGCGGTTCGCGATAGATGCTAACCGCATCAATACCTACGGAAGAAAAAAGCGCAATTAACTGTTCATCTGTTGTTATCTGCTTCCATGAAAGTGGAGGAACTTCATAACCAAAGCTTTCATAAAGCTCAAGAAAAAGTACTGACATCGGCTCGAACGAACCTTCACTAAAAGTACTAATGGCAATCTTTCCTGAAGCTTTGACCTTGGATTTAATGTTGCTTAAGGCTTGTTTCATATCGTCCAGAAAGAACAAGCCAAAGCTACAAGTTGCCACATCAAACGCCTCATCCGCAAAGGTAAGATGATCCAAATCCATTTGTTGAAAACTAATATTGTCTAAACCCTGTTGGTTAGCCTTTAATTGAGCTTCAGCCAGCATCCCTGATGATAAATCAATGCCGGTGACTGCAATATTGGAATGCTGAGAAGCGGCTTCTATAGCCACAACACCAGTGCCAGTGCAGACATCTAATAATTGAACTTTAGTAGATTCACTTGAGCCAAGGTATTGAATCATGCGTTTAGCTGTCTCTGGAAAGAACGACAAAGCAGGATGATCATAACCTTTCGCAACACAATCAAATGTCTGTTGTAGACCTTGTTTTTTATCCATAAATAAATTGGCTCTCAAATGAAGGATTAGCTGAAGTGTTAATCGATAGTTGCAAAATAATACAAGGTCTTACAGAATGAGGCCTTTGCACGAAAGATATGACGGATAAAAAAGGCTTGAATTTCCCAAATTTTGTCTAAAAACTCAGCCAATAGCTCGGCTATTACCTTCCTTTTTAGACAAAATACGAAAAATTACGCTCTTTTTTCTCTCGCCATACTTTCACGCAAAGGTCTCATAATATTCATAACTTATCTAGTCAGAGAATGATAGTGAATACATTTATTGCTTTATTCAGAGGTATTAACGTAGGAGGTCGAAATATTCTTCCCATGAAAGAACTAAGAACCATACTGGAAACGTTAGGTTGCGAGAATATCAAAACGTACATTCAAAGCGGTAATGTTCTCTTTCAAACAGACAAAGGTAGAGCAGAAGTCGCCAATGATATGAGTCAAGGCATCAAAAAATCACATGGCTTTGAACCCCGTGTACTCATTTTAGATAAGGGTGAATTTAACAAAGCGATAGAAAATAACCCGTTCAGTACTGAAGATGGGAAAATACTCCATTTCTTTTTTCTGGAGCAGAAGCCTGTAAATCCAGATTTAGACAGTATTCATAAACTTAAAACTCAGTCTGAATTATATGAAATAAAAGATAAAGTATTTTACCTGTATGCACCAGACGGTATAGGGAGATCAAAATTAGTAGCAAATGTTGAAAAGAAACTAGGTGTGGCGGCAACAGCGAGAAACTGGAATTCGGTGAATAAGATAAATGCAATGTTAGATGCTGGTTAAACAGTTTCTTCATTACTATCACTATCAGCTTAAATGTATTTAGCTATTATATAGATTGTAATGTTGCTACTTATGACTCAAACATAGTTATTCTTATTTTTATCAAGTTAATCAATAGGTCTGGATATTTTTCATATACCAAAATGGGTGTTGTAACCCTTTTATTGATATGTATAATGCGTGATTTTTATACACTATTAGATTGATATTAAGGGCTACAAAATGAATAGAATGTTACCTGTTTTAGCGTTATCTTGCGCTATTTCTTCTGCTTATGCTGGCGATTTTAATTATAACTTCGTGGAGGGGGCTTTAATTACAAACGATATAGAAGATGCCGATACTACCTTCGGTTTGAAAGGCTCTTATGATGTTGCCACTAACGTCAATATTGTCGGTTCTTTTTTTAGTACTGGTCTTCCTGATGTTAATGGAGTTGATGTTTCTTTAAGCTCATTTTCAATCGGCCTTGGCTATCATAAGCCAATGTCAGAAAAAACCGATTTCGTTGGCGATATCCAATATATTAATTATGATATTGACCTTAGCCAAGGTAATGCTTTTGCATCGGTTGATGTGGGTGATGGTTTTGGTGTAAACGCTGGTATTCGTCACTCATTCTCAGAAAAGTTCGAAGGTGAAGCAAGTGTGAATTATATCGATCTTGATTTTGATAATCTTGGAAGTGGTTCTGATACTTCATTTTCTGCGACTGGGCGTTATCTTTTCACTGATAATGTATCGGCTAGCCTTGGATTCTCAACGGCTGATGATAGTGATGTAATGGCTGCTCTTCGTTATAGCTTCTAATTGATCTGATAAATAAGCCCTTATTTGAGATATCAAGTGAGGGCTTTTTTTTGCCTGATGTTCCGGTTTTAGATTTCATGCAAAAAACCTAGTAAAAGTTATTCGACAAAACTCAATAATTAGGTAGAATACTCGCACTTCCTCGCCGGAGTGGTGGAATCGGTAGACACGCGGGATTCAAAATCCCGTTTTGGCAACAAAGTGTGGGTTCAAGTCCCACCTCCGGCACCAATTTTGATAAGTCCTTTATCAAGAAAATCAATCAAATTTATAATCCAACCTACTCTTAAAAGAACTGAAAAATAATAAGAGGTAGTAGCGCCTTAATAGACGCTATTAAACGTGGACAGTGCAAGTCGCTTTCCATTAAGATATGCCAAACTTTTTACAAGCAGGGCGGTTGTCGCTGCTTGTTTTTGTATGCCTGTAGTGGGCAGATAAACTGAGGTTCTATTTCTGTGAGAAAACGTGCGATATTGGTTCTTGAAGACGGTAATGTTTTTCGAGGTGAATCAATTGGTTGTGATGGTAAGTCGGTAGGTGAGGTAGTATTTAATACTGCCATGACGGGTTATCAAGAGATCTTAACTGACCCTTCTTATGCCAAGCAATTGATTACCTTAACTTACCCTCATATTGGTAATACGGGTGTGACTGCTGAAGATGAAGAGGCGGATACTATTTTCTCTGCGGGGTTGATTGTTAAAGATGTGCCTATGCTTTATAGCAACTGGCGCTCTCAAGAATCTCTGCCGGATTATCTCAATCGTCGTGAAGTGGTGGCGATTGCTGATATTGATACACGTCGTTTAACACGTATCTTGCGTGAAAAAGGAGCGCAAGGTGGTTGTATCATCGCAGGTGACAATCCTTCTGAAGAAGAGGCACTAGAAGCGGCAAAATCATTCTCTGGCTTGAAAGGGTTGGATCTGGCTAAAGAAGTGACTACGGGCAGTTCATATGAATGGACTGCTGGTTCATGGCAGTTGGAGCCAGGTGAAGCTAAATCTATTGATAAAGCTTCTGCTGACTTTAATGTGGTCGCCTATGACTTTGGCATTAAGAAAAATATTTTAAGAATGTTGGTAGATCGTGGTTGTCATGTGACGGTTGTACCTGCGCAGACTCCAGCTAGTGATGTGCTTGCTATGAATCCAGATGGTGTGTTTTTATCTAATGGCCCGGGAGATCCGGAACCTTGTGATTACGCTATTAGCGCTATTCAGGAAGTGCTTGAAACTAAACTTCCCACTTTCGGTATTTGCTTAGGACATCAACTTTTAGGTCTGGCAAGTGGCGCTAAGACAGCCAAAATGAAATTTGGACATCACGGTGCGAATCATCCAGTGCAAGATTTAGCTACTGAAAAAGTCATGATCACCAGCCAGAACCACGGCTTTGCAGTGGACGAGTCTTCATTGCCTGATCATTTAAAGCCCACTCACCGATCTCTGTTTGACGGCACCTTGCAAGGTATTAGCCGAACCGATTGCCCTGCGATTGGTTTTCAGGGACATCCCGAAGCAAGCCCCGGCCCTCATGATGTAGCGCCTGTGTTTGAGGAGTTTATTTCTATGATGCAACAGAATAAGAGTAGCTAATGCCAAAACGTACGGATATTAAAAGCATATTAATTATTGGTGCTGGGCCGATTATTATTGGTCAGGCATGTGAGTTTGATTACTCTGGTGCTCAAGCGTGTAAGGCGTTGCGTGAAGAAGGCTATCGCGTCATTTTGGTTAACTCCAATCCTGCCACGATTATGACCGACCCCGAAATGGCAGATTCTATTTATATAGAGCCGATTCAGTGGGATGTGGTCGAAGCCATTATTGAAAAAGAAAAGCCCGATGCATTATTGCCCACTATGGGCGGTCAAACTGCGTTGAACTGTGCGTTGGATCTTGAGCGCGAAGGCGTTTTAGCAAAGCATGGCGTTGAGATGATTGGTGCAACCAGCAAAGCGATTGATATGGCAGAGGATCGCCTCAAATTCCGCGAAGCTATGGATGATATCGGTTTAGCGTCGGCGCGCTCGGATGTCGCACATAATATGGAAGATGCTCGCAGAATTCAGAAAGATATTGGCTTTCCAATGATTATTCGCCCTTCATTTACAATGGGTGGATCAGGTGGCGGCATTG
>JAZGES010000313.1:0-4761 GCA_036478935.1 Thiotrichaceae bacterium | reverse complement strand
TTGTCTTTTTGAATAGAAATTTCAGTCATGTCAAATTGATTCAATGCACCTACTAAAATATGGGTGCAGCCACTAACAGAAACTAGTAATACCAATGCTACTAAAGCTTTTATCATTTTCATCGTGTGATCCTAGTTATTTTATGATTTTGCAGCAAGAAAAGAGGTAACATCACCCGAGCTTCTATCAAGCGTAAGCTTTGCACGTTTACCTACAATATAGTGACCACCTCTAACATAAACCTCCTTTACCGATTTATCATCAAGGTTTAAGGTTAAACGATAGATTGTTTTCGCGTGTTTATTTTTTGCAACATAACCCCCGATAATTCCGCCTAACTCAGCGGCATCTTCTCGTGTGGAATCTGATTCGCTACTGGCTAGCACTCTACCGATAAGCGCACCAAGCAATACACCTTTGAATACTTTGCCAGACGGTGCTTCTTTTTCAGATAATTGAATAATATTGCTAATGGTTGCGGTATGTTGAATTGCTTGTACTGAGGTATCTAAATGACCAGGATTTATTCTAGCAGGCGCACTACTACAACCATTCAAGGTTGATGCAAGAATTATTACGGATAAAGGTAAAGCCAAATATTTTTTTGTACGTTTTAATGATTTCATTATTATTTTCCTTGTAGTTAATAGTAAGTAACACTCTATTAATTGAGTAAGGAAATAATGACGGAAAGTTTGTTAAGTGTCTGTCAGGCTTTGTAGGAGGTATGTAAGCAAATGTAAGCTATATTGAGCCTACATTGGATAGCTTAGGTAATAAGAAGATAACCTTTACCACGCACTGTTTTTATATAATGATAAGGCGGTACATCGTCATCCAGTTTTTTACGCAATGATGAGATACGTAAATCAATAGAGCGATCGATACCATCATATTCAATACCACGTAACTGTTGATAAAGATCATCACGGCTAACAGGTACGCCTTCGCTTTTAACAAGAAGGGTCAACAATTCAAACTCACCACTGGTTAAAACAAGCTCAACATCATCCTTTAGAAGCGTATAATTTTTCATGTTTATCGTCAGGTTTTGCACCTGAATAACATGCTCATCAGATTTAACTATCAACGTTTTACTTCTACGCAACAAAGATTTTATATGAGCCAATAACACATGTGGTCGAACAGGCTTATTCAAATAACCATCCGCACCCGTATTTAAGGATGCCACCTCTGAAAGATCATCATCTTTGGCTGTTAGCATTAGCACAGGGTTAGAAAAGCTATCACGAATACGACGACAAGCTTCAACCCCATCAATACCTGGCATCATAATATCCATCACTACCAAATCAGGCTGTTCCTTGAGGATTAGATCAACACCATCCAGACCATTATCAGCCCATGAGACTTCAAAGCCCTCACTTCGCAAAAAGGCTTGAATCATACGAGCAAGTTCGTGATCATCTTCTACTAATGTGATTTTTTGATTGTTTTCAGTTGGCATAGTTATACATTATTACTGCATTCACAAAAATAACAATAAAAAAGGCATCCCAATAGCTGACTATTACCTTATTTTTTAGACAAAATTCTTGAAGAATGGTGCTCGTTACTCTTCCTCTTTCCTCATACTTTCAAGCAAAGGTCTCTAGTATATTAAAATAGTCTAATTGCTCATTATGATCGTACATCCAAATACCTTGGTCTATATGTTTCCAAAAACATCATCCTTACCTATTTAGGTTTTCCGCCCAATTGATAGATTGCAAAGGAGCTAAGTAGAAAAAAAACTTAAAGAATAGATATTACAGACAATAGTAAATCTGTAGGTTGTGAAAAGGCAAATAGGCAGTGATAGTTAGTGTTAGATATTACGGACAAACGCGAGTGCTATATACTCTCTCAACTTAACTTAGAGGTAGATTCATGAATAAGCCATTATTGAAAAGAGTATTATCAAACGTAATACTCTATATTTTCTGTGCTTACTTTGTTGCGGGCTGTAGCACGGTAGAAGGTATTGGAAAAGATATGAAAAAAGCGGGGGAAGCTATTTCAGATGCTTCCAAAAAAGAATCTAGTAATAAGAATCGGTAAATCACGGCCTGATTCCTAATAAACCATTGAATCATTGCAACATTACTAGCATCCTCTCATAATAGCCCTTTACTATCGGGTTATGGGTACTAATGTTTTAGAATGAGAACAATTAATAATAAAAAAATCTCCATCTGGGTTGTTTTTATAGCGCTGCAAAGCTCGCTATCTATCACGCATGCAGCAGATGAGGAGGATAAGCCTCCCGTTACGGTTCATGTGTCAGGCGCTCCTGAAGGTTTAGCTGAGAACATCAAAGCTTTTCTGCCTTCTTTACGAAACCTTAAATGTGATTCTACTCAAAATAGAGTTGAGCGATTTATCGACGCCTCTACTGAGAAACTAGGTGAAGGTGCTGAGGCAGTTGGCTATTTCAATGCTCAGTTCAAAATGACTTCACGCAAAGTAAATAACTGTTGGGTTCTGGATATAGCTGCTAAGCCGGGGGAAACCGTTAAAGTTAAGGCTTTAAATATCCAACTGAATGGCTCTGGAAAAGACCTTCCTGAGTTTCAATCTATTTTAGCTGAGCCACCTTATCAATCTGGCGATGTGCTGGTTTCACAGCATTATGAGGACTTTAAAACTCGCTTAAAGCGAACCGCAAATAGTCTAGGTTTCTTTGATGCTGATTTGAGCAGTCATACTATCAAGGTCAATACGCTCACACATCAAGCTGACATTGAACTAGTTTTTAATACGGGAGAGCGCTATCGCTACGGTAACGTGACGGTAGAACAAGATATTCTAGGTAAGAAATATATAGATCGCTATACGATAATAAAAGAAGGCGATGTGTTTCGTTCTGAAGCGCTTATAAAGCAACAACGTTTGTTAGAAAAAAGTAGCTACTATAAAACAGTACAAGTCAGGGCGGGTTACCAAAAAGCAGCCAAGAATGTTATCCCCGTCACTATTAAGTCCATCAGACGCAAGCGATATTCTTATAAAGGTGCATTGGGTTTTGCAACAGATGATGGGTTGTATATACAAGCAAGTGCGGATACCCACTGGTTAAATCAGAAAGGTCATCAACTCAATATAACGACTAGAGTTTCTCAAAAAGACCCTTCGGTAGGACTTAAATACAAGGTACCTTTGTGGAAGCCTGAATATGAGTTTGCCACCTTATCTGCGAGCTGGAACCGAAGTGATAATGATGATATTCGGGGTACAGCCTTAAAGGTTGGATTGGATTATCACCGCCGCAATAAGAGCGATTGGGAGCAAGTGGCTTCAGTCAATTATCTAGATGAAAAAACACAAGTAGATGGGGAAGAGGAGATTCATAGCCAACTCACATTATTAGGCTTGAGTGTTCGAAAAACTGAACGAGATAATGCTTTGTTCCCTACTAAAGGCTGGCGATTACAAGCAGGTATAAAAGGAGCAGCCGAAGGCTTTCTGAGTGATCAAACGATTCTACAAGCGGAACTAGGTGGGAAGTATCTGCATACGTTTAATAACAAGGATAAAGAAAAGCGAGGCAAACTCATTCTTCAAGGCAAGCTAGGTTCTACCTTTATCGGAGACTTTGCTGAGATGCCTAAGTCATTGCGCTATTTTGCAGGAGGGCAAAACTCTGTTCGAGGTTATAGCTTTGAAAGCTTGGGAGAAACCAATGCAAACGGCGATGTTATCGGTGGTAAAAACCTGCTAACACTGAGTACAGAGTATGAACATCCTGTTAAAGATAAGATCAGTGCTGCTGTTTTTGTTGACGTAGGAAATGTGTTTAATGACTGGGACGATTACAGTATTGAAGTGGGCTATGGCGTGGGTGTTCGTTACAAATCTCCATTAGGTCCTATTCGAGTTGATCTGGCTGTTCCGCAAGATGATACGAGTGATATTAATCTGTATTTTAGTCTGGGGCCTGACCTATGACGGCTCAATCATCTCCTTCCCCTGCCTCTTCCAAGCCGAGAAAGATAGGTAAGCTACTTCGGTATCTGATATTCACTCCGTTATCAATTTTACTTCTTTTTTTATTACTGCTTACAGTCAGTATTTTTTTCCTATCGGCAACTCAAAGTGGCACCTCTCTACTGCTTAACCGCGTTTCGAATACCTTTTCAGATTTAGAGCTAGAAGGTGTTGATGGCAGTTTGTTGGGCGACTTGAAGATCCAACGTGTTTTTTGGGAAAAAGATGGCCTGGAGATAGAGATAGCTGATGCTGAGCTCAAGTCATTGGGTTTACTACCTGATGTTTCAGTAGGAAGCTTAACCGCTGACAGAATAACTGTCTTCCTACCTACCGACAAAGAAGAAAAAAAACGTAAACCCTTTGAAATTACACTTCCCGATCTTCATCTGCCGATTGATGTGGATTTACAGAATGTGGCTGTTGATGAGTTACATATCAAACAAGGTGATGCATTAGTCAAATTGCGTGATGTTCAACTTAGCGCTCAAGTGGTTAAAGATACGTTGAAGCTACGCAACCTTTCAGGTGATTTATATGATGATGATGGAGAACTTATTGTTAAAGCCAATGGTGATATGGGTCTTTCATCACCCCATTCAATTAATCTTAGTGTGGTGGCTAAAAGCGATAGCAAACGTATAGGAGTAGGTTTGCTAGACCTTGGTATTAAAGGAGAAGTAGCTGATTACCATTTAACAGCGAAAGGGCATTGGAAGTATGCTGAATATCCAGAGTATCAATTGAACCTGTTGGGTAAAGGTAATTTGGAAC
>JAZGES010000312.1:0-3643 GCA_036478935.1 Thiotrichaceae bacterium | reverse complement strand
GCCATTTTCTACAAAAAGATCTAAAGCTGCCGTCAGAATTTTACAATCAATGGGTTCTGGACAGAGGGCTTCTTTATTTAAATAAGGCATATACCGATCCTACTGTACTTATTCGTTTGCGTCCAGAATCTAAGTTTTTTAGGAAAGAATATGGATAATGACACCTGATTTCTCCTCATTATTTCCTCTTATCTTGCTTTCTGGTAAATGTCTCAAGTATCAATTGACATGAATGAACATTCATTCTATTTTTAGAGAACTATACAAAGGAGATTATAAAAATGAAATGTAAAGCCGCCGTAGCATGGGAACCGAAAAAACCATTACAAATTGAAGCAGTTGAAGTGATGGGGCCGAAGGAAGGTGAAGTCTTAGTGAAAGTCATCGCTTCCGGTGTTTGTCATACAGATGCTTTTACGCTTTCAGGTGATGATCCTGAAGGTTCTTTCCCTTGTATTTTAGGTCATGAAGGCGGCTGTGAAGTAGTTGAGTTAGGGGCTGGCGTTAAAGACCTCAAAGTGGGCGATCATGTGATCCCTCTTTACATCGCTGAGTGTGGCGATTGTGAATATTGTAATTCAACCAAATCAAACCTTTGTCAGACGATTGCTGGAACTATCTGGACAGGTTATATGCCAGACGGCACCCGTCGTTTTTCACAAAAAGGTAAAGACATCTTCCATTATATGGGCTGTTCAACCTTCTCTGAATATACCGTTGTGCCTGAAATAGCGTTAGCAAAAATCAATAAAGCAGCGCCATTGGATAAGGCTTGTTTGCTAGGTTGTGGTGTGACTACCGGTATCGGTGCAGTATTGAATACGGCGAAGGTTGAGGCTGGCTCTACGGTAGCTGTGTTTGGCTTAGGTGGTATTGGCTTATCTTGTATTCAAGGCGCGGTAATGGCAGGAGCTGAACGCATTATTGGTATTGATATCAACCCTGATAAGTTTGAGTTTGCTAAGCAGTTGGGTTGTACTGATTTTGTTAATCCGAATGATATTGATGGTTCATTCGTTGAGTATATGCAGGACACTTATAACGGCGGTCCAGATTACTCCTTCGAGTGTATTGGTAACGTGCATGTGATGCGTGATGCGCTGGAATGTACGCACATGGGTTGGGGTGTTTCTACGGTAATTGGTGTTGCGGGATCGGGTCAGGAAATTGCTACGCGCCCGTTTAATTTAGTAGTAGGCCGTACTTGGATGGGAACAGCCTTTGGTGGCGTAAAAGGAAGAACTGAGCTACCGGGTTATGTTGATCGTTACATGGCAGGTGAAATCGAGTTAGACAGCTTGGTAACGCACACTATGCCGCTGGAAGAGATTAATACAGCTTTTGACCTGATGCATTCGGGTGAAAGTATTCGTTCTGTTATCATTTTTTAGCTGAGGGTTAGGTGAATGACTATTCAACGAATTGAAAGTGTTAAAGAGTTTGGCGGTTTATTAAACCGTTATACCCATGATTCTGAGGTGTGTAGCTGTGAAATGACCTTCTCGGTTTACTTACCGCCACAAGCTGAAGATGGCAATGTGCCGGCTTTATATTGGCTATCTGGTTTGACTTGTACGGATGATAATGTGCGTACCAAAGCTGGCGCACAGCGTTATGCAGCGGAGCATGGTATTGCATTGATTTTCCCTGATACTAGTCCTCGTGGCGATGATGTAGCTGATGAGCCAGATCGTTATGACTTAGGTAAAGGCGCTGGTTTCTACGTAAATGCCACGCAAGCACCTTGGGCAGAACATTATCAAATGTATGATTATGTGACCGATGAACTGCCTCAGTTGTTAGAGGCTAACTTGCCGTTGATACCCGGCGTGAAGTCTATATCCGGTCATTCAATGGGTGGGCATGGTGCGCTGGTTTGTGCATTACAAAACCCTGATAGCTATCGTTCTGTCTCGGCATTTTCACCGATTTGTAACCCCATCAATTGTGACTGGGGAAAAGGTTGTTTTACTGCCTATTTGGGTAATGATGAATCTGCATGGGAAGCTTATGATGCGACGGCATTAGTAGAAGCAGGTGCAAGAGTACCCGATATCTTTATTGATCAAGGTACGGCTGATGAGTTTTATGATGAAAAGCAGCTACTGCCTGAAAGTTTACAAGCGGTTTGTGATCATGCTGGTCAGAACTTAATTATTCGCATGCAAGCAGGTTATGATCATAGCTATCACTTTATTGCTACGTTTATTGGTGAGCATATTGCTTTTCATGCACGGATGCTTAAGGAATAGGATTTTAGCCTCCCCCTTTTTGAAGGGGGATTGAGGGGGATTTAGAAAGTACTGAAATATGTTGATTAGCGAACTTAAATCTCCCCTAACCCCTCTTTACTAAGAGGGGGACTAGTTTTCTATCTAGAGAACTCAAGGTTATCAATCAATGAAAAAGAGGCAGAAACGAAAACCAAGAGGTCGTGCCTTATCTCATAAAGCACTATCAGAAGTAGAAGCACTTATTCATGAGTTGCCTCTACAACGTGATTTGTTAATCGAATATTTTCACCTCATTCAAGATCACAATCGTTGTATCTCCGTTGACCATCTCCATGCACTCGCGCACCTCCTAAAAATAAGCCAAACAGAAGTCTACGAAGTCGCAAGTTTCTATCATCATTTCGATATCATAAAAGAGCTTAAAGACTGCCCTCCTGAACTAACCATTCGTGTTTGTGATTCCATTACGTGTGAAATGATGGGAGCAGAGGCATTGATCACTGAGCTTGAAAAAGCAGCAGGGGATAGTATTCGAATACAGCGTGTTCCCTGTGTCGGTCGTTGTGATACAGCACCCATAGCGGTGGTTGGGACACACCCTGTTGAACAGGCAAATGCTAATAAAGTGTTAGCCAATGCCTACAATCATCAGACTACCGACATCGCCCCTAAAGCTGCTATTCGCTATGATGACTATGTGGCAAAAGGAGGCTATACACTCTACCGACAACTGCTAACCCACGATATTACTTCTGAAGACATTCTCACAGAGCTTGTAGATTCAGGGCTGCGTGGTTTAGGCGGTGCAGGTTTTCCTCTAGGTCAAAAGTGGAACATTGTTAGCAGCCAGCAGGCTCCCCGTTTAATGGCGGTGAATATTGATGAAGGCGAACCGGGTACTTTCAAAGATCGTTATTATCTAGAGCGAGATCCGCATCGTTTCTTTGAAGGCATGTTGCTAGCCGCTGAGGTGGTTGGCATCGCCAAAATCTATATTTATTTGCGCGACGAATATGCCGGCTTGCGTAAGCTACTAACTGAGGAATTAGACACACTACGAAAGCAATTACCTGATGCTCCACCCATTCAATTACGCCGTGGTGCCGGGGCTTATATTTGCGGTGAAGAGTCCGCCATGATCGAATCTCTGGAAGGTAAACGTGGCATGCCTAGATTGCGCCCACCTTATGTGGCAGAAGTGGGTTTGTTCGGGCGATCTACGCTTGAGCACAATATGGAATCACTTTATTGGGTACGGGATATAGTAAAAAAAGGCGCGGACTGGTTTACGGCGAACGGTCGTCATGGACGTGAAGGTTTACGCTCGTTTTCCGTTAGTGGTCGAGTGAATAAGCCAGGAGTTTATCTTGCACCAGCGGGTATTACTTTACTTGAACTCATTGATGAAT
>JAZGES010000311.1:0-9071 GCA_036478935.1 Thiotrichaceae bacterium | reverse complement strand
GCATCAACAAATATTTCATGCGCTATTTTCTTTACCTCTTAGTAAAATTACCAATCGACGTGATGCAGATGAGTTATTAGCAAAGCATATTGATAATGCGTTTGAACGAGCTTTCTTGTTGAAGAATTTGAAACGTGTTGATAGTGGATATGAATGGAAATGTGATCTGCTAGAAATATCCAGAAACTATCTAAAGATTGCAGGTTTTCCAGCACAGGATGGGAATTTTGATGGAGAAGTCTTATTTATCAAAGGGTCAGACTCCGACTATATAACGGATGAAGCGACACCGAAGATTCAGCAGTACTTTCCCAACGCGAACATTAAGACAATAACAAACGCAGGGCATTTACCGCATGTGCAGCAGCCGGATGACTTTTATGAACTGGTTAGTGAGCTTTTGAAGTAGCTCTCTGCTCTTTCTAAGGATAAGGAGCGAGTAATAAAAAGTTGAGTGTTAGTAAAAGGACAACCGAAAGGTTGCCCTCTTAAAGTATTCAGTATTAGTGTTGTACGCTTCGGCAACAGCCACTTACTTTTTTGCCAGAAACAGTAGCAGAAACTGCAAATGGGTATTTGATGTTAGTAATCCCATCAGTACAAGCATTGGTCTTAGTGAGTGTTGCATTCACTTTGTTACGACCATGGCCACCATTAACTACCATTTTATTGGTTTGTGACAACCATTTACGGTAATAAACTTTGCCATTAAAGGGCTTGCCATCACGTAGGTCTACCTTCATGCTTTTGCCAGTAAAGTTCATGCTGATGTTCCAAAAAGGAGCATTGCCACCGCACTCCATCACTACTTGCTTACCAGTAGGGCTAGGTGTGCTAGTCACTCTAGCTCTTGGTCTTACAGGATTGTTTCTTGAAATAGGGCCTTGTTGCTTAGAACGATGATTGCTGCGCTGTCTGGCTTTTAATGTACTAGCTGCATCATACTTAAGATACTTTGTATTGACCCACCCTGATACGCCATTCCAATGAATTTGTTGCCAAGAAGATGAGCCTTTTTTTATGGGATTACGTGTGCTGGCAACCCACTTAGCATTATGGGGAAGGGCGACCAGTACTTTTGATTTTAGGTTAGGCCAAGCTCTCATGTTTAAAGAGTCACCTTGTCTGACTTGTGTCACTTGGTAGACTTTAAGTTGTGGAGCTGCAAAAGCTAGGGATGAAAAGAATAAGCTGCTAATTAGCAAAAAATGGGTTAAGAGAGGGCGTTTCATAGTGGGCTCCTTTAAAAAGCTGATAGCTACTTGCGAATATATCTATTAGTTCAATGAGAAATATCCTGTAGTTATTGCGGAATATTAACTGTGTCTTATAACAATATGTATTATAGAATGTTATTTAGGTTAATCAAGGAGAGAAGTAGTCGCTAGCGACTTGTTTTCCAGTCACCCGATTTACCACCGCGTTTTTCTAACATCCTGATGCCTTCAATAGACATCTCTTTATCGATTGCTTTACACATATCGTAAATAGTCAACAGCGTAATTTGTGTAGCGGTTAATGCCTCCATTTCAACGCCGGTTACATGGTGTGTTTCCGTTGTAACTGTACATAAAACCGATGACTGATCTATATCGGGTTGTAGATCAATTTCCACTCTTGTCAGAGGTAAAGGGTGGCACAAGGGAATTAAATCAGAAGTGCGTTTAGCCGCCATAATGCCCGCTACTCTTGCAATTCCAAGTACATCACCTTTTTTATGAGTACCTTCAAGAATCTTTGCCAGTGTTTCTGGTTGCATTTTGATGTAGCCAGATGCGATAGCGACTCGGTGGGTCGTGTTCTTATGACCGACATCTACCATATGCGCTTCGCCGGATTGATTGAAATGGGATAATTCAGACATGGTTCACTCTAGTTGTTTTATTCTCCGCCACTCTCATCACCTAGATGTGATGAGTTTAGAAACCATTCATGTGACTTGGCGCAGAGAATATCTAAAGACCAATTATCTCATGTCAAAAACCATGAGTCTGTTTTTTATTGATGGTGAGCAGTAGACTATGGTAAATTCCATTTTCATTTGTTTATTTAGCTAATAAAAATTATAAATAAAGGCATAGATTAAATATGAAATTATCAGGTCGCTTTGCTAGTATCGCAAAGCAAGTCAGGTGGGGAATCTTCACTATTTTCTTATTACAGCCGCTTGCAGCTTTTTCAGCAACTAGCTGGAAAATGGTATACGTTTATGAGAAGCCAGGTGGGGGGCATTTAATGACAAGTTCACGCCTACCTAACTCAAAGTATCGTTTAATAAAAACTTATAAAACCCGCAAAAGTGCTACTCAAAACTCATCACAAAAAAAGGTTCGAAATAAAAACAGGAAAGCTAGCCGTTCTCATTCGTCATGCAGTAGTGCGCGTGTACAAGCAAGGGCTGATAAATATAGACGCTCAATAGAAATCTATTCACGCGTATATGGTGTTGATGAGGCATTAGTGCATTCGATTATAAAAAATGAATCCTGTTACAAAGTTAAGGCTAAATCTCCCGTTGGAGCAATGGGTCTGATGCAATTAATGCCAGGTACAGCGAAAGATATGAAAATCAGCAACCCGTGGGATCCTGAGCAAAATATTCAGGGCGGAGTGAGATATATTGCCGAGATGTTAAAAGAGTTTTCTGGGAATACTCGTTTGGCAGTAGCTGCCTACAATGCGGGGCCAGGTAACGTAAGAAAGTATAAAGGCATACCTCCATTTCGTGAAACTCGTACCTACGTTAAGCGCGTGATGGGAGATTATCAACGCATGGCTCGTCAGTATGCTAGCAGATAATAATTTGTAAGCTTCAAGACGATTTAACAGTCGATTTTATCTTGTTTGATAAGATGCTTTCGGGTATGGTTAGCGCCATTGATTCCCATTTGATAATAATGATTCAGGAGATATATCATGGACTTTAATGAAGAACTAGATGCACGTGGCTTAAACTGTCCTCTACCTATTTTACGTTGTAAGAAAGCAATGAATGGAATGGATACAGGCGGCGTACTTAAAATTGTTGCTACTGACCCAGGTTCAGTAAAAGACTTCGAAGCTTTTTGTAAGCAGACAGGTAACGAGTTATTAGAAACTTCAGAAGATGGAAGTGAATTCACTTTCTTCATCAAGAAGGGTTAATTCTCAGCATAAGAAAAATTTATTCACTTTTTGGTGAGTAAGTTAAAAAGGCATCTTTTGATGCCTTTTTTTATGCCTGAAATTAATAGGGTTGCCCAGAGACCTTCGCATGAAAGTATGGCGAGAGAATAAAGAGTGTAATTTTTCAGGTTTTGTCTAAAAAGGAAGGTAATAGCCGAGCTATTGGTTGATTTTTTAGACAAAATATGGAAAATTCAAGCCTTTTTTATCCGTCATATCTTTCGTGCAAAGGTCTGACCCTATAACGGTACAGAACCATGAGACGTGACGACACTAAGATAAAAAAATGGCTTGATGAACGAAAAGCACAGTTTTTATATCGTGTACCTAAAAAGACCTCAAGTCCTCAGCAGACGAGAATGGTGGTTGATGGGAAAAAAGTTTTATCTTTTTGTAGTAATGACTATCTTGGTTTGGCAAACCACCCTCGCATAATTGAAACCTTGGTGTCAGCCACCCATCAATATGGCGTAGGCAGCGGAGCTTCTCATTTAGTCAGTGGTCACTCCGTAGAGCATGATTTACTAGAACAAGAGTTGGCGGAGTTTACAGGGCGTGATGCGGCGCTACTCTTTTCTACAGGGTATATGGCAAATCTAGGCATCATTTCGGCATTGATGGAACAAGGTGATGCTGTATTTCAAGATAAGCTAAATCATGCCTCATTAATTGACGGAAGCTTGTTATCATCCGCTCAATTAATACGCTATCGCCATAATGATATGAGTATACTTGAGAAGAAGCTTAAGGCTCACCCAGCAAAGAATAAGATGCTTCTTTCTGATGGTGTTTTTAGTATGGATGGAGATTGTGCTGATATTTCTAGTTTAGTAGCTTTGAGCCAGCAGCAAAAGGCATGGTTGATGATAGATGATGCGCATGGCTTTGGCGTGTTGGGGAAGCAAGGGGCTGGTCTGCTTGAGGAGTCTTCTACTACTCAAGATGAAGTGCCGCTACTAATGGCAACACTAGGAAAAGCCGTCGGTGTGTCAGGTGCCTTTGTCGCAGGAAGTTATGACCATATTGACTATCTAAAACAAACAGCTAGAACATGGATGTATTCAACCGCAATGCCACCCGCTTTAGCTGCTGCAAGCAGGGAAAGTTTAAACATTATCAAGCAAGAGGCGTGGCGTAGAGAAAAATTATTCGAGCTTATAGCGCTATTTAAGCAAGGCGCGAAGGAGAGAGGTTTTGACTTATTGGCATCCGATACCGCTATTCAACCCGTATTAGTTGGGAATAGTGAGTTGGCAATGGCGACTAGTCAAGAGCTGTTTGAAAAGGGAATTCTTGTTACAGCAATAAGACCTCCTACAGTACCAAAGCATACAGATAGACTGCGTATCACCTTGTCTGCAAACCATGAAAGAGAGGATATTTTAAGTTTATTGAACAACCTAGAGCAATGTCTGAAAAACTAGGTTTTTTCTGTAATTAAAAAGGAGCGGGCATAAAGCCCGCTCAATGTTGCGAGGGAGATTGTTGTTTTGGTCAGAGGTGTTGAAGGAAGCTAAGTTTATTAAAAGCCTTCCTATATATACCAAAACTGTACCCGTAAGACGGAAGTTTGCTAAACTAGGTTCATAGTATTTATAAATTATTTTTTAATTCTTCTATCTATTCATTTTCAATGAAAAAATTCTTCAATGAAATGAACTATTTTTCCCATTTTTACGACTTAATCTATGCCTAGCAAATCAATACAGCGAAGATCTACTAGCCACATAACTTCATCAACACCTGATGAAGTGTTGCTAGATTTGATTGCAACAAGCAATCAAAAGGCATTTTCTGTTTTGTATAAGCGCTATAGTCCTATTTTACAAAGATTTTGTACTCGAATGTTGAATGGAGATGTGGCACTTGCTGCTGATATTGTTGATGAAGCACTGTTTGAGGTCTGGGGTTCTGCTGCTAAATTTGCAGGAAAATCTAAGCCCTCTACATGGATTCATTCAATAGCGCGTTACAAGTTAATTGATTACTTGCGTAAAAATTCGGATAGTAGAATTGATAAAGATTTATTACGTGCAAGTTTGGATGATTGTTCTCCTTCAGAAGAGACTTTGTTATCTGATCAGCAACAAGACGCTATTGTGGTTAGGCATATGGATAAGCTGAGCGAAGATCATCGCGAAGCATTGTTGTTGTCATATTTTAAAGAGTTATCGATAAAAGAAATGGCAGCAGCATTAGATATTTCAGAAAATACAGTAAAGACGAGATTGTTTTATGCACGCCAGCGCTTCAAGAAAATACTTTCAAAAATGGGTGTTCACAAAGACCGATTCAATGGATACGAATAAGATTACCGAATATCAGTACGAGCATGCGAGCTTGCTATTGCCTTGGTATATAACTGGCAAGTTAACTGCGTCTGAAAAGGAAGAAGTTGAAGCTATTTTACAGATTTCACCTAAGCTACAGCAGGAGTTATCTCAACAGCAACAATTAGCCCAAATGGTTCATGATGACCCTGAGGTGTTAGATATCGTTGCGATAACCACTCAAGAACAACGGCTTGATAGCTTACTTGAGCGTATTAATCATGAGGGATCAGAGCAGCAAGATCGTCAAAGCTCTTTCTGGTCTCAAGTATCCCCTCGTTTTATAGTTCCTCTCATGGAAAGCTTCGACCGTTTTTTACAACCGTTATCTAATAACTGGGCAAGAGTTGCTTTTGCCTTGTTCTTTGTTGTGCAAGTTGCAATTCTTGCCGTTGTCACCAATAAAACTAATGATAGTCCTAGTATTCTTTCTCAAGTTACTCCAGATGGCACTACTACTTTGGGGGCTGAGGCTGAGTACAAGCTTGCAGAAGGTAGTATTTACACTGATTCAAATAAGGCAGACTTAGTTCTCCAGTTTACAGCACAAACGACTCAGGAAGAGATTGACCAGTTATTTAAGGAGATAGGCGCCTATGTTATTGAACATCCTGAAGGTAGTACTAATTATACAATCTCTTTATTAGGTACATTGAGCGAGAATGATATTGATAGCTTAATTCGTCGTTTAGAAAAAAATAATAAAATGATACGTTTAGTGGGTAGAGGTCTGTAGTAGATAATGTTCAGGAGTAAATTGACATGGCTATTTTCAATAGCCAGTTTTATTTTGTTTAGTGGCTTTATGTTTCCTGCATGGGCAAAGTCTGAAGAAAAGATGGAATGCTATATCGAAGGTATGCTTTGTATTCCAGTTACCCCTAAAAGGACAGATTATAATAAAAATGAATTACTCCTATTGCTGCAGAAAGATGTTTCTGAGTCATTCTATAAATCATTGCTACTTAAATATGGGCTTGATGAGCTGAGTGAAACAAGTCTGGATAGCCTTGGCCTTGATCTGAAGATAGCGAATACAAAAGGTCAGGATCCTCTAGAGCTAAGCAAAAAAATCAATCGAATTTATGAAGAATTAGAAGCGGCAACCAATAATATTTACAAGCTTGAAAGTAACACTTCATTGTTAAAAGAAGACTTGCTGGATGAAAATGGCTACCCAAAATCATTAACAGGTGCTCATAAAGCCTTACAATATTCCAAAGGAGCTGGAGTGCTTATTGGGATGATTGATGGGCCAATTGATACTCGTCATAGTTCATTGAGAGGAAGGGTTGAACAGGTAGGTCTTGTTGATATGAGCCAAAGGAGTGTGGCGGGTCTATTACATGGAACAGCTGTAGCTGGAGTGATGATTAGCAGTCATGCACAAATTGGTATAGCTCCGGAAGCGCGGCTTTTTTCAGTGGCTGCTTTCAAGCAAAATAGTAAAACTTCATTTTCAAGTAGCTCTGCATTGGTTGCTCAAGCCATTGATTATGCCATCAAGAAAAAAGTAGATGTTTTAAATCTTAGTTTTTCTGGTGGTCACGACCCCTTGGTTGAAAGAATGATAAAGAAAGCAATTTCTGCTGGAATTATTGTTGTTGCTTCATGTGGTAATGACGCCAGTGATAAACCTCGTTATCCAGCTGCTATTTCCGGAGTCTTAGCGGTAACCGCCGTAGATCACCTTAAAAGACCCTATTTAAAAGCGAATAAGGGGAAATATATAGATGTAGCTGCGCCGGGTGTAGGTGTTTTGACAACAGGGCCTGGTGAACGGTATCGCTTATCTTCTGGTACTTCCATCGCTGCCGCTAATGTTTCTGGTAGTTTGGCGCTATTGCTTGCAAAGAGCAGAAAGCTTGATAGGGATGTATTAAGCTTTACTGCTACAGATTTGGGTGAGCCAGGTCGAGATACTTCTTTTGGTGATGGATTGATTAATATACTAAGTGCCCTAAAAAGTTTATAGGTGTGCTTCGACTTTGTTTGGAACATAATCCATTTTTCACTTCAGTCAGCAATCTACCCTATTCAGTCCCTTGCAATCTAATTCTGTTTACGACTATGCTTAGCAAAGCCGTAACTCAGTTGCATCTATAATTAGTCAGACAACCAATCTTGAGCCACTAGATACTTACTATAAAGCTCATCTTCCTGACTTCCTGCTTCAGGTGTCCAGTTATATTTCCACTTTACTAAAGGTGGCAATGACATAAGAATTGACTCTGTTCTTCCGCCTGATTGCAGCCCGAACAAAGTGCCTCTGTCGTAAACCAGATTGAATTCTACATATCTACCACGACGATAAAGTTGGAAGTCTTTGTGTTGTTCAGTATAAGCCGTGTCTTTGCGTTTCTGTACAAGAGGTAAATAAGCTGGAATATAGTGATCGCCTACACTTTGGATAAAAGCGAAAGACTGTTCAAACCCTTCTTCAAAAAGATCATCAAAAAATAAGCCGCCAATACCTCGAGGCTCTTGTCTATGCTTTAAATAAAAATAATCATCACACCACTTTTTGTATCGAGGGTAGACATTTTCACCAAAAGGTTGGCAAGCATCCTTTGATGTTTGGTGCCAGTGCTTACAGTCTTCATCAAAGCCATAGTAAGGCGTGAGATCAAAACCTCCACCAAACCACCAAATAGGATCTTCGCCTTCTTTCTCGGCGATAAAGAAACGTACATTGGCGTGGGAGGTAGGTATAAAAGGATTATGGGGGTGGATAACTAAAGAGACTCCCATTGCTTGAAAGCTACGTCCTGCCAGCTCAGGCCGATGTGCAGTGGCGGATGCAGGCATATTATCACCGAACACATGCGAGAAGTTAACACCGGCTTGTTCAAAAGTGTTTCCATTAGTAAGTACGCGTGTACGACCTCCGCCACCTGCATCACGCTCCCAGTCATCTTCGAAGAATTTTCCTTTGCCATCCTCTTCCTCTAAGCTTTGACAGATAGAATCTTGTAGGGCGTGGAGATAGGACTTAACAGCTTCGATATCAGGTTGTGACATATTTGAGATCCAGTTGGCGAGGTTGAGTATTAGTGTATTGAGAACTACAAGGTGAGCTTAAATGCTATGCAAGGTGGGATGCAAGTGTTTTGAAGTCTATAGCTTCTGTTATACTGTTATATCAAGAAAATAATAGACGAGGAAGTCATAGTGGACTCATCAAATCCAGTTGAACAGTTAGCCAAGCGATTATCTACGTTGCTTCCTGGCTCGGTTGATACGGTGCGTAAAGATTTAGAAAGCAACCTGCGCAGTGGTATTGAGAGTGGCTTACGTACTATGAATTTGGTATCGCGTGAGGAGTTTGAAGTGCAAACTGCGGTGTTATTGAGAACAAGGGAAAAGCTCGAAGCACTAGAGAAGTTAGTTGCTGAACTGGAAGCTAAGACTTAGAGCCAGTAACTTTCTTCAAACTAACTTGTCCTAGATAGCTTGATTTCAAAAGGTTTTACTAAGTTATATATGCTTACTAAGTGAAGTCATAATTTTAGCGGATAGGGGCATCGTAATTTTACGAATAGGCCAAGGTAAGCGTGCGCTACCAGCCTTTACAGC
>JAZGES010000310.1:0-3351 GCA_036478935.1 Thiotrichaceae bacterium | reverse complement strand
CAGCAGGAGCGGTGCTATTTGAAGCACTAGGTACTGATGCTGTTGAAATCAATGCACAACTTCCTACTCGTCAATTCCGTCCTTTATTGTCGGGTCTAAATCATCAGAAAATGAGTCTGGATAACCCAGCCAGCTTTCAGAAAGTACTGGAAAACATGAATCTGGAAGCCCGAGTTCAGTTGGTCGGCTTTCCGAATCAAGATACCTACTGGGAAGGTAAGTTATTACGCATCAGTGAATCCATTGATCCCGTCCGCGACACTATTGGCTTAGTCGTCATGGTTGATAAACCCTATGAAGGCGTGATCCCGGGCGAACGCCCTCCTCTACTCAAAGGCATGTATAGCTCCATTTCATTCTATGCGCCTGCCAAACCTATGATGGTTATTCCTCGTAAAGCACTACATCAGGGGCGTGTGTATATTGCCAAAGATGATAATACACTTGAAATTCGAGCTGTCTCTATTCTGTACCAACAAGGTGAATTTATTGTCTTGAAAGGTGGTCTAATAGAAGGTGAAAAAATAATCCTCAGCGATGTCATTCCCGTTATTGAAGGATTACCACTTAAAGTAATAATGGATAAACGCTATGAGCAACAATTTGCAAGCAATGCACTAGGAGGTCACGACAAAGAAAAGATAAATGAGCAAGACGGTGCACCACAATGATCCGCTATTTCACCACACATCCAACAGCTGCCAATATATTAATGTTGGCTATTATTGCTATTGGCATAGTGTCATTACCCCAATTAAATAAAGAATCTTTTCCGACCATAAAACCCAGCAAAGTACAAGTCTCCGTACTTTACCCAGGAGCCAGCCCTGCTGACGTGGAAGAAGGTATTTGTAATCCATTAGAAGATGCTACCGATGGCATTAGTTTCTTAAAAGAACAGCTATGTGATGCACGAGATAATGTCGGTATATTCACACTAGAAATGCAAGAAAAAGGCGATATTCAGCTCTTCACAGACGATATCAAAGTCGCTATAGATGGCATACAAAACTTTCCCGATGACATAGAAGACCCTGTTATCAAACAACTAGGGCGCGTTAGTCCTGTAGTCAGTGTCGCCATCACCGCAGATAAATTAACCACCTCAGAGCTAAAAAGCTTAGCAGAGTATTATCGTGACAAGATGCTTGCTGATCCGAAGATTCCCATTGTGACTATTGATGGATTTTCAGCACATCAATTACAAGTCCTCTTGCGTCCCGATGTTTTGCAGAAGTACAAGCTCAGTGTTCAGGATGTTGCTAATCTAATTTCTGCTCAAGCCATAGAGTTGCCTGCGGGAACTTTAGAAACCGCCGGTTCTGACTTCCAGATTCGTTTTGAGAATGCACGTAAAACCGTTGAAGAGTTAGGCAACTTGGTGATTATCAACACCAGTGAAGGTGGCGAAATAAAACTCAGTGATTTTGCTGAAATTTCCGATCAATTTGAAAAACGTGAAGAGCGTATTGAGCTAAACGGAGAACGTGCTGCGTTATTAAAAGTAAGTAAAAACACAATAGACGACACATTGAAAGTCTTCGATGCGGTGACAGCATTTGTTGAAGAAGAAAATGCCCGTTTACCTGAAGGTAATAAACTCACCATTACTCAGGATTCAGCTTCTGGTGTACGTGATAGATTAACTCTACTATTAAAAAATGGTTGGCAAGGTTTGCTATTGGCAGCATTAGCTTTATTCATGTTCTTTAACTGGCGCTACAGCTTTTGGGTTGCTTTGGGACTGCCTATCTCTTTCCTCGGCGGTTTAGCCATGATGGTGATGCTATCCGTCAGTATCAATATGATTTCATTGGTTGCTTTACTGATGTCTATTGGTATTTTGATGGATGATGCGATTGTTATTTCAGAGAGCATTGAGCACGAATATAAAAAGGGTAAGTCTGCCTTAGAAGCGGCGATTACAGGAACCCAGAAAGTCCTCCGTGGGGTACTTTCATCGTTCATCACCTCTGCCTTTCTCTTTGGAAGTTTGTTAATGATGAAAGGCGATATGGGGCAAGTACTAGGCGTACTCCCTGTAGTTCTACTTTCAGTATTAACCATCTCCTTATTAGAAGCGATGCTGGTATTGCCTCACCATCTCATGCATTCGCTAGAACATGCTCACCATAAAAAGCCCCCTAAATGGCGCCAGAAATTTGAAGCAGGTTTTGATCGCCTGAGACAAGCTGTAGGTAGAATTGCTGATAAAGCTATTCTGTTCCGTTATCTTACAGTAGGTATTGCATTGGCTATGTTAGTGCTTTCCATCGGTTTGATTGCTACTGGCACGGTTAAATTCAAAGCCTTTCCTGATCTTGAAGGTAACACAGTTGATGCTCAAATTCTGCTACCACAAGGCACACCACTTGCAGATACAGAGCAGGTTATTGATACCCTGTTAAAAGCTTTGGATAAAACCAATAAAGAACTTAGCAAGAATGAATCAGAGCCACTCATTAAAAACATTCAAGTCGCCTATAGCCAACATGCAGATGCTTCTGAGAGTGGCGCACACTTGGCGACCATTAGTTTGGACATGCTAAATACTGAATTGCGACAGACAAAAATGGCTGAGTTTACTCAACTCTGGCGAGAAAAGAGTGGTGATCTTCCCGATGTAATTGGCATCCAGTTTAGAGAACCTAAGGTTGGTCCAGCGGGTAGAGCCATTCATATTCGACTCGGTGGAAATGATCTACAACAACTCTCAAAAGCATCATGGGATGTGCAGAACTGGCTGCGCGGTTATCAAGGCGTGTCTAACTTATTAGATGATATCCGTCCCGGAAAACCACAGTTTTCTGTGCAATTATTACCGGGCGCACTTGCGTCCGGTATTGATGCCAGAAGTATTGCTTTGCAACTACGCGCGGCCTATCAAGAAATTAAGATTGATGATGTCTATAAAGGCCGTGAGGCGTACGAAATTGTAGCCAAACTAGATAATCGTACCCAGCAACCACTCAACGACTTTGATAATTTCACTCTTTTTTCAAACAAAGGGGAAGCCATTCCACTGAGTAGTGTAGCCACTGTGACGGAAGAACGAGACTTTGCTCGTATAGCCCATATTAACCACCAACGCACTGTAAACATCTTTGGTGACGTAGATGCTGAAATAGCTAATACATCAGAGGTTATAGCAGGTCTACAAAAAGAATTCCTCCCCACATTGCAACAACATTATCCCGAAATTCATTTCAACTTTAAAGGCGAAGTGGAAAACGGGGCAGAAACCAAGCTTTCTATTTTATCTGGCTTTGGGCTAGGTGCATTGGGTGTATTCTTATTACTAAGCTTACAATTTGGGAATTATCGAGAGCCATTGATTGTCATGCTAAATAT
>JAZGES010000309.1:0-5668 GCA_036478935.1 Thiotrichaceae bacterium | reverse complement strand
TATTAAGTGAAGCTAAGTCAAATCCGCCTGCTCCTGGAGGTCCAAACAGAAAGTTGCGTAAGTCATCAATTAACATAGGGTCGACGGCCTGTGCTTTGTGTGATGCAAAGCCCCGTAGTATCGGATCTATACCTGTTTCCTTGAGCTTTTGAGGCTGGAAGAAGGCATCTCTTAATTGTAGATTGCCCTCGGCTACCACATCACCTTGTTCATCTAACCTATTAATGGTAGGCGAAATCATGGTGTGGCCAATGCGGTAGGCTGCTGTAGCGAATGAATTACTGATTTGAGAGGTTACGTTGGAATTATAACCTTCGTAGCGTTCAACGGTATTGTTGCCAATTAATTGAGGTACATATTCATTGAAGGTAATCGCCTGCATTTCAGCGATCACTTCTTTTCTGGCTTCTTGAAATAAGGTTTCATCATTCCAGTGTGGGTTCTCTTCACTCAGTTTGCTAGCAATTTGATTATGTTCTCGCATCCATAAAGTATGCATGGAAGTTAAACCCAGATTCTCATTGGCACGAACATCACCCGAGAGGAAATGACCTTGATCATTTTCTGGAAGCAAATTGCCACTACTATTGATTAGCTGTCCGCCTTCAAAGCTTCGTAACTTATCAGCTGTTTCTTTGTTAGAGCCGTAAATATTTGAGCCGTCAATATAGGAAGTAATGGCATTGCTGTAGTGCTTTTGTCCTGTGCTATCAACCGTGCCATCGGTGCGCTCAAACTTCATGGTTTGCGTGCCTGTTCCTTGCGGATCAAAGAAGCGGTCACCTGTGGGTATGTCTATATCAGCGTGGTCGCCTTTTTTATCAGGCCCTAGAGTGATGTCGTGATCAAGAAATTGACCCCATAGCCAGAACATATCACTGAGCCCTTTTTTGTTTTCAGTGTTTTCTGATTGAGCCATGACTTCATTGCTAATATCTCTTGGATTGGCAAGGTCAACTTCAGTAGCACCATCCATATCACGTGAATGATCCGTTGGAAGTATATTTATATACTCACTATTGATAGCTCCCATGGAAGTGCTTTGCGCGTTATTTTTGCTGCCATCAAAGCTTCGGTATTCTTCACGTGGTTGTTGAGGCTGTTGAGGTTGTGGATTTGAATTAGCCCGCAGCTGTGCTATCAAACGGATTAGAATACGTATAATCAGCTGAAGAAGTATTTGATTGTTTAGGGGGGGTTCTTGGGAGCTATTATTACTATTGTTGCGATGTCTCTGGAAATTGTTATTCAAGCTTTGAGTGCGTGTGTTTGTTCTATTACCCTCGAAACGATTGGGGGCTTGCTGGGTATTGTGATTAGAAATAGAGAGCATGTTATCTATCCTTGTAATTATTATTAAAGCTTAAGGGCACCTTTATTAATTCATAGCGCGTTTTCCTGAGGCTAGAATATGCCAGTTTTTCGCTATAAAAGTGACCAATAGCTAAGGCTATTGCTAACTTTTCTATCAAAAATCTAACAAATTCTATCTCACAGGAATTTCCGACTAGAATTAATAGAGATACCCTTAAAAAGTTAAAAGTCGATATGCTGTGCATATGGCTTCGAATAGTTTTATCTATATGGAATTAATCTTATGTTCGATAGGCGAGTATTGAATAGTGTCGGCACGATGACCTTATTGGTTTGATTGATAAGTGGGCATTAGATACTGAGCAAAATATTGGATTAGGATAATCAAGTGTTTTATTCTAGTAACAGCAGGTAGGGTGTGCCTCCTACGGATTATTCTTATGATACTCATTCAGGATTTATTTGATGAACTACGTCGATATAGTAATGAAATTGTAACTTTATTGGTCATACCAATAGCGAGCTTTGGGAATTATATTTCTTAATCTTTTATAATTTAGGTGGCAATCGCTGCTGTGGCATATCTTTAAAATCTAACTTCCGTCCATTTCCGAGGCTTGCCCCGCTACCACCTGAAGCTTCATCGTAGAGTAAACCCATCTGATTTCGCCCTTGTTGGGTACGCTGTTTAGTTTCATACAACTTTTTATGCAAAGCTCGACTATAGGGTAAAATATATGCACGTGGAGTATGTGTTCTAGTTTTACCTCCTTCTTTTTCCAAAGGTCGAACCCACAAATGTATGTTTCCTTTTATCTCTTTTAAAGGATTAGGCTCAAGTACATCAGCACTAATCAATTCAAAACGTAGTGGCAGTGTTTGGTCTGAAGGCCAGCCTTTACTTTGTTGTAACCCTGTCCAATGAAGGAAATACACTAACGGCAAGACTAGCGTCAATAGCAACTTTGAACGAGTACCTAGGTGCTTTCCGAACCATAACCAGACAACCAGAGCCACGGGTAACACATAACTAAGACTGAGTAATAAGTATTGCATCAGTCTGGTACCACTGCTGGCATGTGGTCTAGATTATAGGGTGTGAGTGTGGCAGGTAATTTATTAATGCTATGCACGCTACCATCTTCGTTTATAGTGAAACGGACAGCAGTAAGTTCTTGATCCTGTTTGCTTAACTCAATGGTTTCTCTAAAAACGGTTTCATATTTAGGATTGATGCGGTCAATACGAAGATCTACAGGAATGGGAGTACTTGAATGCGCGGTGTAATAATAAAGATTGACGATATATTCCCCTGCATGCCGATTGCGAATTGTGATAATTTCCTGATTTATGGGGTGTACTTCTTTTTTGCCATCAATGACTAAAGTATCATTAAGCTCGCCACGATCATCTCGCTCCAGATGCAACCAGCCTGCTTCTTTGGCTACATAGGAAACCGTATGCCCAGTTGGTGCGCGCATCCACAGATCAATATCATCAGCCAAATTTTGTGGCCAAGTAGCTGAGATAATATATTCTGCCTGTTTTTCTACGCTGGCGCGGTCTGCTTTAGGGTTAATAAACAACAGGCTAACCAAAAACAAAAAGCTAAACCCCATCAATGTATTGAAGAGCAGATCAATGAAGGGATCAACTGTCGGCGTATTACGGTTTCGTTTAAACAAGCTTGCCACGATTATTCGCTCTTGATGTCGGGTTGGCTATGCATGTATTCACTTTGCACACCCAGCTTGATGATTTGACTAATCAGGCTATCTGCACAACGATCTAGCCATTGACATTGGATACCTACCACAAGTGCCGTTCCTAAACCCGTTAGCGTTGTGTATAAAGCTACCTGCATACCGCTGCCCATTGTGGCTAGAAGGCTTTGTAAGGCATCCACATTGTCTTGTTTGAGTTCATATACCGAACCCAACATAAGTACAAAACCAATTACTGTGCCTATCAAACCCAAACGCATAAGAATATCGGAAAGAAACCAACCGGAAGTATGGCCTTGATGAACTTGCTCAACCAGACGCGCCAGTAGCGATTCACTTTCGTTCGTGGCTTGTTTCCTGCCCCATTGCATTAATTGCAAATGTTCTAGCGCCCAGCTTTCAGAGTGAATTTTATCTGTTGTTGCATTCGTTGATTCGGTGAGTTGTTGGACATAGCCTCTTTGTCTGGAGAGTTGCCTCGCAGCTAGCCCCAGATAAAGAGTAACGGTCACAAAAAATAGCAAGATGAAGGAGGAAAGATAAGTGGCGTCTTCCTTTATCAAGCGATGCAATAATTTGAAGTCCCAAAGTAAATAGGCTCCAAAAATGACCACGCCTACAATCAATAACCAGCCGTAAAAGGGATAGTTGGCATCACGTTGCACATCACGTTGCATAGGGTTCCTCACTTTTTCGGAGTGTTTGAGAGTTGCTTGCTCTGTCGATTATTGCGTAGTCGCCATTGCCTTGCAATTACCGTGGAAATCAATGTGGCATGGAAGAATGCCTCATCCTGCAAAGACAGAGGTATTTGACTGCCTATATGATCAGCTTTCACTGTTAAATCCGTGTGTTTATTTGATGCTTTATCCAGATCAGATAATCCCCATGCCAGGGATAGCCACATCGCAGAAGGTGACGGTAGCTGATTGTCAGGGATGGCACGAGTGGGAGGGGGAACTAAGATTCCATACGGGTTCTCTTGCAACCAACGCTCATCTTGATAAAAACGTTTATGCGCTATTTCCAATAGTTCCTTTGAGCTCTTTAATGCGTTTTCACTTCCGCTAACTTGCCACCAATCTACAAGACCTTGTGCGACATAGACCAAATTACTCAAACTCACCGTTCCAGCGTGTGCTTCGGTGACTTCCATTTCGGTAACTGCCATTAATGTATTAAAACGTTGTTGCTCAACGAGAACCAACAATTTATCAGCTAAAGATTGAGCAGCCTTCGCTAATTCAGGAGAGAGTTGTGCACCATATGACAACCCTGAAAGCACTAGACCATGCCAAGCTAATAGCTTTTTATCATCATAACTTTGCGACTGATTTTTATGTCTTTCTATCTGTTCTTTTAATAACAAAGCTTTTACAGCTTTTCTTTGTTTACCTACCGGTTTGGCTAGTATTAGTTGATCATCTTGGTTTAAATTCTCAACAACACGTTGCCAATGCTTACCTAAAATATTTTCTAACTCAGTAGGTGTCCATAAATAATAGCTACCTGCTTGTTGTTTATCTGTAGTCGATATAGCAGATAACGCAGTATGATAAAGCCCTTTTTTCTTGCTCTGCGATTCATCTCGAAACCGATGAATCATGTTCAACAGTGTATCTTTACCTGCCAATAGATAATCTGGCTTTTTCAAAGCCTGCCCCGCACGAATCAATAATTTCCCCATTAATGCCTGTGTATATAGCATCTGTTCATAATGCGGATTGCTCCAGTCGCGGTTTCCAGAATAACGGAAGAAACCACCACCAATCGGGTCATGTATGGCTCGTTCAAGCATGTTATCCAGCGTCAACTGTAGAAAATCATTCAAGTTAGGGTCAGGATTCAAGCTATAGATATCCAGCAAGGCACTCAGTTGTGGGATATTAGGAAATTTTTCTTGATCACCAAATCCTCCATAGGTGTCATCAGAAGCAGCACTAATTTGCTGTAAAAATTGCTGTAACAGCTCTTGGTAGTTTGGAGTTTTTAGTAGCTGATCCTGTTGTTTATGCTTGTTTACACGAGCTTCTCTAGCTGCTTTGCTAAGTGTAATGATCTGTTCTGGGCCGCTCTTCCATTGCTCTAAAAGCTTATTCAAATCATTAGAAAGATTGACTGCGCTGATATAGGAAAAGCCAACAACCGGATCACCCTGTGGCGTTAGCACTACTGTCAGTGGCCAACCACCAAAGCCTCTTTGTTCTTGCATAAATTGTTGTAATTGCTGATCAATGATTTCTTCCATCTCCCTATCAATCAGGATGGGAACAAAGGAAGTATTGATAAGTTTTGCCAGTTTTTGATCGCTAAACGTATCCTTCTTCATCCTATAGCACCAATAACATGACTGGTAACCACTTGAAATCAGGATAAGGCGTTTATCAGACTTAGCGCGTTGAAGTGACTGTGTAGAGATGATTTGCCAATTAACAGGATCTTCTGCATGAGAGCGTAAGTAGGGGGATGGGTGGTTTTTTAATGCAGTATTTTCTTGTGGGGCTTTGGAATAAGCAACCTCAAGATAAAATAGGCTACAGCACAAAGTCAGAAAATAAATGTAGAGTTTGTTACAAGACATACCCTAGTTATAACAAAAAATAGCATGTCAATCTATTGACACCCGAGAG
>JAZGES010000308.1:0-4344 GCA_036478935.1 Thiotrichaceae bacterium | reverse complement strand
TTTAAGGTCAATCAATTCAGCTTGCAAGAAAAGCTAGGCTTTGTAAGTCGTGCTCCACGCTGGGCAATTGCCCAAAAATTTCCGGCAGAAGAAGCCACAACGACGTTGCTAGATGTCGAGTTTCAAGTGGGTAGAACAGGTGCTATTACGCCCGTTGCTCGATTGGAGCCGGTCTTTGTGGGTGGTGTGACCGTGAGTAATGCAACATTACACAATATGGACGAAATTAAACGCATAGGCGTGTTCATTGGAGATACGATTGTTATAAAAAGGGCAGGGGATGTCATCCCTAAAGTGGTAGCCGTACATCAACAAAGCAAGGACAGGATTGAGATTAAACAACCTACCCACTGTCCTGAATGTGACTCGGATATTATTTTAGAAGAAGGTGAAGCGATAGCGCGTTGTTCAGGTGGCCTGTTTTGCCCAGCTCAAATAAAACAGTGTATTAAGCATTTTGTTTCACGCAAAGCTATGGATATAGATGGACTAGGAGCTAAATTGGTTGTGCAACTGTACGATAGCAAGCTAATAAAACATATTGCTGATATCTACAGCCTAGAGAATGAAAGCGTCGCTGGCCTAGAGCGCATGGGTGAAAAATCAGCAAAGAATCTAATTAATGCTATCCAAGCAAGTAAAAGTACAACTTTAGACCGATTTATTTATGCTTTAGGAATTAGAGAAGTAGGGGAGGCAACCGCTAAAAATCTAGCTGATCATTTTAGAACACTTTCTGCAATTCAAGCAGCTACTCACGAAGAACTAGAGGCTGTTGGTGATGTGGGGCCAATTGTCGCTTCACATATCGTTACTTTCTTTAAGCAACCCCATAATTTGGAAATTCTTAAAGAACTACTGGATGCAGAAATCCATTGGCCAGCTATAGAAGAACAGTCAATCCAGACTATGCCATTACAGGGCAATACTTATGTACTTACAGGTTCTTTGAAAAGTATGACCAGAGGTGAAGCTAAAGAAAAGCTGCAAGCACTCGGTGCGAAGGTCACAGGAAGTGTATCCAAAAACACTACAGCGGTTATTGCAGGTGAGAAAGCTGGCTCAAAGCTGGCAAAAGCTAAAAAGTTGGATATCTCTGTTTTTAATGAAGATAAGTTACAAGAACTGATTGCTTCAACTTAAATAAGTGATGTCTTTAGTAGTCATTAAACTACAAATTTTTATTGATTCTATGAACGGTCATAAAAAACCGAAAAACAGTGTTGACAGTTTATGCCGTCATCACTATCATAGCCCACCTCAGCACAAAGCAACAAAGCGGGAATAGCTCAGCTGGTAGAGCACGACCTTGCCAAGGTCGGGGTCGCGAGTTCGAATCTCGTTTCCCGCTCCAAATTTAAGGCCTCGATAATATTAACGTAATATCGGGGCCTTTATATTTTTAGGGTTATTACCTATTAATTCAGTTAACATTCAACCTATTTTCCTTTGTGACTCGAAACAGTCGCATTTAACATGATTAGGCACTTTAGCTAAAATAGAGCGGAAAAAATTATCGTAATCAGTAAACACTGATGGTATCATCCTTTCCCTCAAATAATGGCTGAGTTGCAGAATGGTTATGCACCGGTTTGCAAAACCGTTTATCCCGGTTCGATTCCGGGCTCAGCCTCCAATTTGATCTCTTTCAAGACGTCTACTCTTAAGGATCAAATAACAAAGAAGTAAAGAAAGACCATCTATTAAGCCCAGGTGGCGAAATTGGTAGACGCAAGGGACTTAAAATCCCTCGTCCTAACGGACGTGCCGGTTCGATTCCGGCCCTGGGCACCACTCCCCTAAAGAAAATTCTTTCTCAATTAGTTTCTATTGATACCGATTTAAGGTCATCTTTCATACTTTCTAATTCTAAAAGAATGAATATGGTTCAAGATCTGCTCAGAAATATCTAAGCTGCTTTGCCTTGAGCCCTGATTTACCTAGAGTGCTGAAAAAATAAACGTTATACCTTTTAAACCTCATATAAGTTCATCCTTGCACCACTCAAGTGGCTTCAAAACAAGCTCTATTAAGTACCGGATGTCAGACAGAATTGTTTGTTTCACCTAAAGATAGTCCAATAGCGTTTGAAGCTTCAGGTTCGAATCTTCGTATAAGCGGTGCAACTTAAAATTTGTTGACAATAATAACAATTAAAACAGACTATCAATCAAAGCCATCAAAATGATAAGAGCGGATAAAAAAAGTATAACAATTGGAGCTTCAATACTGTTCAGTATCGTTGTCTTTACTCATGTTGTTCACGCAAAAACTTATCGATGGATTGATAAAAAGGGAAAAACTCATTACTCCAGTACTATTCCTGCCACTGATTCCCAATACGGTCATCAAGAACTTGATGAAAAAAATGGAATGACACTTAATCAGGTAGAATCTAGTGAGATCAGGAAGCAACGTCAGAAAGAAGAACAATTAGAGAATGAAAAAAACCAAATAAATAAAAAAATATTACGTGAAGAATTGATGATTTATATGTTTTCATCAAAACAGGAGTTGGTTACTCACTTTGAAGAGCGCTTAGAGATGATGAGTGTCAACATCCGCCTGCTCCAGTATCATCAAAAAAAGCTAAAAAACACTATCAGTACAACGGGTAAGAAGATTAAGGTGGTTACTAATGAAAAATTGCAAGCTAAGTTGTTAGCAAGCTTGCAAGAATCTCAACGGTCTTTAATTGATCACTCTCGGGCTATTGAAAGCAATGAAGCAGAGCGCTTAGAAGTGAATGAGCAGATGGTTCGTGCAATTAAAACCTATGAAATTAAATTTGGAAGTAGCCAATTGAATGTGGGAAGTTTAATTGGAAGCAGTGTATTAAATAAGTTTAGAGGGGTATCAGCTCCCCCTCCTACCTTAGATCCTTCGTCAAAAACTAGCGGTATGTGTTCATGCCCTTGTAGCGCTAGTAATACTAAGTAATGATGCGGTAACAGGGTTCATAGTCCGTACCGGGTAATTTCATTCTATGCTGTTCAACAAAAGACTGTAGCAATACATCCATACGTTTCATGATGTCACTATCCCCCTGTAGCTCAAACAATCCATTCTCCTCAATAGCCCGTATCCCTTCATCTTTTACATTTCCGGCCACAATGCCAGAGAATGCTCTACGTAGATTAGCGGCTAATTTGTGGGTCTCCTGATTTTTACTTAGATCAAGTGCCGCCATATTTTTATGACTAGGGTTGAAAGTTTCTTGGAATTCATCATCAATTTTTAATAACCAGTTAAAATAATAAGCATCACCGTTGTCGCGCCTAAAATCTCGTACCTTTTTCATGCCTTTTAGCATCTCTTTTGCTACTTTCTCAGGATTATCAATAACTATTTTATAACGCTGCTGCGCTTTTTCGCCTAATGTATGTCCAATAAAGTCATCAATTTGGCTGAAGTAATCTCTTGAACTTTCAGGTGCTGAAAAGATAAGGGGAAAGGGTAAGTATTTATTGTCAGGATGTAGCAGTACACCCAGAATATAAAGTATTTCTTCGGTTGTACCGGCCCCTCCTGGGAAAACGATAATGCCATGTCCCGCACGTACGAAGGCTTCTAGACGTTTTTCTATATCTGGGAGAATGACTAAGTCGTTGACAATTGGGTTAGGAGATTCAGCCGCAATAATGCCTGGTTCGGTAATACCTAAATATTGTCCATCGCTTATGCGTTGTTTTCCATGACCGAAAGTAGCGCCTTTCATTGGGCCTTTCATGGCGCCCGGGCCACAACCGGTGCATATGTTTAATTCACGCAAACCTAATTGATAGCCTACTTCTTTGGTGTACTCATATTCAACACGGGTGATGGAGTGCCCCCCCCAACAAACGATGAGATGAGGTTTCTCACATTGATGCAAGATACCGGCATTACGCAAGATATGGAAAACAGCATTGGTGATGCCGCAGCTTGTGGATAGGTCAAATTTTGGATTGTCGATAATGGTATCGTTGGCAAAAACAATATCACGCAATACGGCAAACAGGTGTTCATTAATACCTCTAATCATTTTGCCATCAACAAAAGCACTAGCTGGGGCATTTTTAACTTCTAGCTTGATACCGCGTTCTTGCTGAATGATACGAATGTCAAATGCAGCATGTCGTTCTAATAACTCTTTCGCATCATCAGTATAGTCGCCATGGCTTAGTACCGCCAAAGAGCAATTTCGAAGTAGTTGGTATAAGCCACCTTTGCTTGAATCTAAAAGCTTTTCTATTTCAATTTTTGAAAGAATGTTGAGGTGGCCTTCCGGGGTGATACGCGCATCAATTAAGTCTGTACTCATGAGGCTGACCCAGCTTTACCTTGATCAATACTGTCATCAGC
>JAZGES010000307.1:0-3280 GCA_036478935.1 Thiotrichaceae bacterium | reverse complement strand
ATCACGCTAACTACTCATACGCGCCTAATGGATTGGATCATGCTGTTGTGACTAGAGAAGATGCTATATCTAAGGAAAGAATTTTACATACCCCAAAGTTCTTGGCAACTATAAGAAAAATGGAGTTATTAACAGATGCAAGGAATGAAAAATCAATTTCTTTAAACCTTCTAGCCCGTAAGTTAAAACGTAAGAAGTTTAATACTGAGTTGTTGAAGATTGAAAACGAACTTCAGGCTGCGAATAGCTTACCTGTCTTTAAGACTATCAAAGCTTTACATAAGTATCAGGAAGAAAAAAGTGACGATATTTTCAGTAAAGAAAAACGTCCTGCTGATGTCTTCTTACAAGAAACAGCTAATATTTTGAATGATTTACGTTTTTTATCTGCGGGTGCAGTGCCTAAAGGTATTGCTATTAAACAGGGTGTTGGTGCAGTTACTAACTAGTAAATTAATTTTTCAAAAAGCATTTATATAGCTAGCGATTCTTAAAGCTTTAGCAGTGACGGCTACTAATACTCTAATACTACAAGAAAGCAGTAACTCCTAGCAGGAAATAGCTAGGTTACAGCAATTCTATTTTATCTTTATCAATTGTAATCAGCTTTTGTTTATACAGCCGACCTAAAGCTTTCTTGTAATTCTTTTTACTGACAGCGAACTCCTGATAAATTACATCAGGGATGCTTTTATCCGTAATTTTTGAAATACCCCCATTTTTCTTTAAATAGCTAATAATGTTCTCCATTAGCTCATCGCGGGTTTCTTTTGCAGGGAGTTGTAGGGTTAGGTCAATCTTCTTATCATCTCTGATTGCTTTTATATATCCCGCTATACGTTGTCCATACTTCAATGTTTGGAAGACTTCGTTTTCATAAATCAGACCAAGATGAGTATGATTTATGATGGCTTTATAACCAAGTTCAGTGCGACCACAAATTAACAGGTCAACAGGTTGATCTGGCTTGAAATAGATTCCTTCTTCATTGAGCCACCCATCTAACTTGGCTGTTGCAGTGATTCGTTCGCTAATGTCGTCTATATAAACACTAACTACATACGACCTACCTACTTCCATGCGACCATTCTGTTCACTATGAGGAACTAATAAATCTTTAGGAAGCCCCCAGTCAAGGAAAGCCCCTACATTGTTGACATCAACCACTTTTAGATGTGCACATTGCTCAACCATTACAAGAGGGGTTTCAGTTGTGGCAAGGAGTCGATCATCAGAGTCTTTATATAAAAAAGCGACGATTTCATCATCTATTTTACAGTCTGCTGGGATGTAGCGAGTTGGCATGAGAATTTCGCCAAGCTCTTTACCATCTAAGTAAATACCAAAGTCGAGCTTTTTAACTACTCGCATACGGTTTAATGCGCCGACTTCCATGGTATGAATATCCTGAAGAGGTGGGAGAAGAAAAGTAAAGTAAAGCAATAAGCCCTATCAAGGAGAGGGCTTATTGGGCAAGCTAACTAATCAGTACGACTAGTTACTTCCAACAAATGATAACCAAATTGAGTTTTTACGGGACCCTGTACTTCATTAACAGGAGCATTGAAAACTACCGTATCAAATTCAGGCACCATTTGACCTGGCCCAAATTCACCTAAATCACCACCTTGTGCTTTCGATGGGCAACTAGAATGCTGTTGTGCTACTTCACCAAAATCAGCACCTTCGGTGATTTGTGTTTTTAGTTCGTTACATTGCTCTTCCGTTGAAACTAAAATATGTCTTGCTGTTGCGCGTGCCATAAGGCTCTCCTTAATGTATTAATAATAATGTAACTACAAAGATTACTTGGGTCTGTGTCCACTAATCTTCGCATGAATGGGTTTGGTATCTTCAAATTTTTTGATCTGTTCATCGGATGCTTTAAGCTGATGTTTATCCTTCCATTCGCTATAAGGCATGCCGTAGACTGCTTCACAAGCTTGGTCATAGTCGATATCGACTCCAAGATCTTGACCTGCGGTTAAATACCATTTGCTTAAACAGTTCCTGCAAAACCCTGCTAGATTCATCAAGTCGATATTTTGTGCATCAGTGCGTTGTTGCAAATGGGCTATTAGCCCCCGAAATGCAGCCGCTTCCATTTTGATACGTGTTTCATCATCTATTTGTGTATCCATCAGAATAATCTCTTGAGTCATTGAGAAGGTATTTGAAGGGATAGTAACAAATACTATGCTAGGAGGGCACCTCTAATAATTCATGGTTCGTTTTCCTGAGGCTAGAATATGCCATGCTTTCGATATAAAAGTGACCAATAGTTACGACTATTGCTAACTTTTCTATCAAAAACATGACAAATTCTATCCAACAGGAATTCCGACCAGAATTAATAGAGATGTCCTTGAATGAAAAATAAATTACTTTTACATAGAACAAGTCAACTGTGAAAGTTATTCGATTGTCATTCCTGCTAATCATCCAACCAGTTCTGCATTTCAGACAAATAAGCACTAGCAGTAGCTTGTCGGTCTTCTTCGCTCACGACAATACGGTTTTCCCACTCAAGATTTTCTGTAGGCAACTCTTCCAGAAATCGACTAGGTTCACAGGATAGCTTCTCACCAAAACGATCACGAGATTTAGCATAGCTCATAAACAATCGCTCTTTGGCTCGAGTAATGCCAACATAAGTCAGTCGACGCTCCTCTTCAATACCATCACCTTCCAAGCTATTTTGATGTGGCAACAAATCTTCCTCTACGCCGATCATAAATACATAGGGGAATTCGAGACCTTTTGCACTGTGCAATGTCATCAGAGTAACAGAGTCATCCTCTTCTTCCTCTTCATTACGTTCCAGCATGTCGACCAATGCCATATGAGAAACAATATCGGCCAAGTCTTCTTTACCGTCACCGTCGTCGTAGAGCTTACGCACCCACTCAACAATTTCCATCACATTGCTGATGCGCATATCAGCCGCTTTTGGACTTTGTGATGAATTACGTAACCAATCCTCATAGGAAATGTCAGTAATCACTCGTATTACGGTTTGTTGAGGAGGATTATTAAGAACCTGACGAGAGAGATCAGCAATCCAATCTGAAAAGTATTCCATACGCTGCCATGCGCGACTGGATACCTTGTTCTTAAATCCCATTTCAGTTGATGCAGTTAACAAACTTACATGGCGTTCGTTCGCATAACGACCGAGCTTTTCAAGAGTAGTCACGCCAATAGATCGCTTAGGTGTATTCACAATACGCAAAAAGGCAGCGTCGTCATCAGGATTAACAATCAGGCGCATATACGCCAG
>JAZGES010000306.1:0-8526 GCA_036478935.1 Thiotrichaceae bacterium | reverse complement strand
GCTTTATCGACCACATTTCCCATATCCCAAGGTGCAAGAAACTGACCTTTTTTTATGTTGACTGCAATCCCTTGAGAAGCAACATTTTGGATAAAATTGGTTTGACGACATAAAAAGGCAGGTGTTTGCATCACATCTACTACTGAAGCCACTTCATCGAGAGGCGTATCTTCATGCACATCCGTCAAGATTGGAACTTCTAACTCGGCCTTTACTTTTTCTAATATTCTTAAGCCCTCTTCCATGCCAGGGCCGCGAAAACTACTGTGCGAAGAGCGGTTAGCTTTATCAAATGAAGATTTAAATATAAAAGGAATAGATAATTCTTCGGTAATCTTTTTTAATGTCTCAGCCGTTGCCATAGTCAGCGCTTCTGATTCAACCACACAGGGCCCTGAGATAAGAAAAAAGGGTTGATCCAAGCCTACTTTAAATCCGCATAAATCCATTAGTTGCTACCTTTAGTTGTTGACGCAAGAGTATCCGTTACTGCTTCTTGATTCTTTCCATGTTGCATTAGCGCCGCTTTCACAAAACCAGTAAATAGAGGGTGACCTTCTCTAGGCCTGGAAGTGAATTCTGGATGGAACTGACAAGCTAAGAACCAGGGATGATCATGTAATTCAATCATTTCCACGAGATTACCATCTTCAGATAGCCCCGAAAATACTAAGCCTTTTTTTGCCAATAGGTCACGATACCCGTTATTAAATTCGTAACGGTGGCGGTGTCTTTCAGTGATTTCATCCGCACCATAACTTTCACGAGCAAGCGTGCCTTCGCCCAAGCAACACACCTGACCACCCAAGCGCATAGTTCCGCCCATATCGGTGTCTTCATCTCGTTGCTCAGTATTACCCTCTTTGTCTGTCCATTCGGTAATAAGAGCAATCACAGGGTTTTGTGTTTCTTTATCAAATTCAGTACTGTGAGCATCGGCGAGCCCCGCACAGTGTCGAGCATATTCAATAACAGCTACTTGCATCCCCAAACAAATTCCTAGATAAGGTACTTTATTTTCGCGCGCATAGCGGACTGCTGCTATTTTACCTTCAACCCCTCGCTTACCAAAGCCACCCGGCACCAAAATAGCATCAACATCCTTTAATAAATCAGCATTGGATTCTAGCTTTTCAGAATCGACATAACGAATATTAACACGTGATTGAGTTTGTATACCCGCGTGAGTTAAAGCCTCATTTAATGATTTATAGGATTCCGTTAAGTCGGTATATTTACCCACCATTGCAATAGTGATTTCTGCTTCGGGGAATTCCATTGCATTAACCACATTCTTCCAATCTGAAAGGTCAGCTTCAGGCAAGTCGGTTAAACGAAACTTATCTACCACTATGCCATCCAGCTTTTGGGCATGTAACCAGATCGGTATCTTGTAAATACTATCCATATCTAAAACCGGAATAACAGCACGTTCTTCCACATTAGTAAAAAGGGATATTTTCTTACGTTCTTTTTCTGGGAGCATTCTGTCAGAACGACACAGTAATATATCGGGCACTATTCCAATAGAGCGCAGCTCTTTCACGGAATGCTGTGTTGGCTTGGTTTTTAATTCACCCGCTGTTGGCAGATAAGGTAAAAGAGTCAAGTGGATGAACATGGCTTTCTCTTTGCCTTCCTCCACACCCATTTGACGAATCGCTTCCATAAAGGGGAGCGACTCAATATCACCAACGGTTCCACCAATCTCTACCATGGCAATATCATAATCACCAGCGGCAGCTCTAACGCTTCTTTTAATCTCATCGGTAATATGAGGAATGACTTGAATGGTTGCGCCCAAATACTCGCCCTGTCTTTCTTTACGAATAACAGATTCGTAAATACGCCCAGTAGTGAAGTTATTAAGCTGACTAGCTTTAAAGCCGACGAAACGCTCGTAGTGCCCTAGATCTAAATCAGTTTCTGCACCGTCCTCGGTTACAAACACTTCCCCATGTTGAAAAGGACTCATAGTCCCCGGATCAACATTGATATAAGGGTCGAGTTTCATCATCGTCACGGAGAGGCCTCGCGCTTCGAGAATCGCACCCAGCGAAGCGGCTGCAATTCCTTTTCCAAGAGATGAAACAACGCCGCCAGTAATGAAAATATATCGTGCCATTGACCCAAATCCTATTGATAAACTCTTGCAGAATGCTATCACAACCGCGTCATTGAAACAGCTAGTTTATGAAATGATATTAGCAGGTATTAATATATAAAAATCCACTCCTAGCCAGAAACAACTTGATTACTATTTCGCCACACCAAGATGCGATTATTAGCCGGCATTTCATAATCACTCAGTAACGTTAGTCCTTCTTTTTTGGCTAGACCATCCAGCCATTCAAAATCACGTATGCTACTTTGCGAGTTGTTATTTTTTAGCCAGATATCAAAGCGGGCGTTACTTTCGCTGGTATAATTTCCGTCGTAATTAAACGGACCATAGAGAACTAACAGACCTCTTGCTTCCAATACACGACCGACCTCCTGAAACAAGCATTCAACATCTTTTTTTCCCATGATATGAACCGCATTAGCTGAAAATACGGCATCATAGGAAGTGAGTTTCGACCATGAAGACTTATCGCAAGCCGCTAACGAGACAGGAGCTAATACATTTTTCAGAGCCGCTTCGATTAACCACAACCTGATGCCCGCATGGTTTTCTTCCAAGTCACTGGTTTGCCAACTTAGCTGAGGCATTTTTTCTGCAAAGTACACCGCGTGCTGCCCTGTTCCACTCCCTATTTCTAACACACGAACCCTGTCAGCAAAAAGTGGTTGAATTACGTTTAATATGGGATCACGGTTTTGATCGCAAGACTCGGAATAAGGTCTCATAAATCTAGCTTCATTTAAGGTTCTTTGTAAGGACTGTGGCGATGACAGTCTTGAATATACTCAGCTATTGCCTGCTGCTCATGCTCGGTGTATTTTTTTATACTTTGCTGATAGGGGTTTTCTGTTAGCCAATGACTAGATTTGGTTAATGTAGGCAAAAACCCTCTTGCTATTTTATGCTCGCCTTGCGCACCGGGCTCGAATAGCTCTAAACCGTGCTCTATGCAGTACTCAATACCTTGATAGTAGCAGGCTTCGAAGTGTAGCTTGTCTATTTCTTCATTACAGCCCCAATATCGTCCATACAAGGTAGTATTACTTCTATACATAAGTGAACCAGCTATACATTGGTCATCTTTATCGGCTAGCACCAGAACGATTTGATCAGGTAACGCCTTAGCCACTTGCTTGAAGAACCCTGCATTTAATGTAGCAGTGCCCCATTTTTCTGTGAAGGTGCTTTGATAGAACTTTGCCATATCGTCCCAATCGTTATCAGTCGCTGCATGGCCATCCAACACTCTTAGCTTGATTTCGCTTTGCTGAACTCGCTTTCTTTCTTGCCGTATATTTTTCCGTTTTTTTGCAGTCAGGGTTGCTAGAAAATCATCAAAAGTTTGATAGTCTCTATTGCGCCAGTGGAACTGGCAATCGTGACGCACGAATAGACCCTGCCTTTCTAGCCATTCTTGTTCAGTAGAGGCAGAAAAAAGAATATGACAGCCACTCATTTTATTCTGTTTCGCTATCTCCATCGCAACCTGCAAAAGCATAGGAGCTAACTCCTCAAAGCTTTCGGGGTGAGTTAGTAAGCGTTGCCCTTGTGCTGGCGTATAAGGTACAGATGAAACTAGCTTTGGAAAGTATGGCAGCCCTGCTCTTTCCCATGCATCTGCCCACGCATTATCGAAAACAAACTCCCCATAGGAGTTATACTTTTCATAAAGCGGCATTGCAGCTACAAGTTTAGAAGCACCGCTTTGCTCTGTTTCTTCATAGATAGCTATATGTCTTGGTAGCCAGCCAAACTCCGTACCCACACAATGATGATCTTCTAATGCTTGCAGAAACTCATGTCGAATAAAAGGATTGTTATCGACAACTAAATCATTCCACTGAGTTTGTGGTATTTCAGAAATATCTGAATGTATCTTTACTACTCGCAAGCACTTATCCCTTCTTCAGGTTGAATAAGAGTTCACGCCAGCTGACCATTACTTTATATGCTCAAGTATACCATCCAGCTCATCAAGGCTATTGTAGTCTATCGTCAACTTCCCTTGACCTTTGTTGTTATATTTAATCTGAATGTTTGCACCTAGCTTTTCACTAAGTTCTTGCTCTAGCTTGAGTACTTCAGGAGCTTTAGGAGGTGCAACGGGTTTTTCTGTGTCAGGAGCGGTTAACTTCTTTACCAGACGCTCAGTATCTCGAACACTCATACCTTTGTTCGCTACTTTTTGTGCTGCCTCTACTTGTTTGTTTCCACCTAGCCCAAGTAAAGCACGAGCATGGCCCATTTCTAAGTCACCCTTATCCAATAAGACTTTAGTTTTATCTTCGAGTACTAAGAGACGCAAGAGGTTGGTAATAGCTGAGCGAGAACGCCCTACAGAATCAGCCGTTTGTTGATGAGTTAAACCAAACTCTTCAATTAGGCGCTCCATTGCAATGGCTTCTTCTAATGGATTGAGGTCTTCACGCTGAATATTTTCAATCAGCGACATTGCCGCCGCCGCTTGATCTGGTATATCTTTTACAACCGCAGGAATATCATGCAAGCCTGCAATTTGACAAGCACGCCAGCGACGCTCACCAGCGATCAACTCATATTTCCCGCCACCAATTGGGCGCACCACGACAGGCTGAATTAAGCCTTGAGCTTTAATTGAATCAGCAAGTTGTTGTAAGGCTTCGGGTTCAATGGTCAAGCGGGGCTGGTATTGCCCTTTTTCTATTTTATCTACTGGCAAAATACGCATAGCAGAGCTATTTTTTTCTTCGGCTTTTTTTGCTTTACTAGCCGAACTAAGCAAGATATCTAACCCTTTGCCTAAACCTGGTTTTCTAACCATATTAATTCTCTTTTGATAATGCTCTGCTTGTACTTTTATTTAGCTGGATAACTCTGCAACGCGACTAGTGTCTTTACGAATCATTTCTGCCGCCATTGCTAAATAGGCTAATGCTCCACGTGAATGCTTGTCATAGGACAAAACGGGTAAACCATGGCTAGGCGCTTCAGCCAAACGTACATTCCTTGGAATAGACGTATTATAAAGTTTCTCACCAAAGTACTCTGTCAACTGGCTTGATACATCACGTGCCAAGTTATTTCTGGGATCATACATAGTGCGCAACAGTCCAGTGATCTCTAGATCCGGATTCGAATTTTCCCGAATAGTCTCTACAGAAGACATCAAAGCAGACAACCCTTCTAATGCATAATATTCACATTGCATGGGAATCATAATGCCATCTGCTGCAACAAGTGCATTAACAGTTAGCATATTCAAAGAGGGAGGGCAGTCAATAACAACATAATCATAGTCGTCTCTGATATCTACTAGTGATTCTCGCAAGCGGTATTCACGGTTATCTTCATTCATCAAAGAAATTTCAGCCACCGTCATATCAGCACCACCCGGGAGCATGCTGATGTTGGTTTCAGGAATATCTTGTAACACTTGGTCTATGGTTGCCTGCTTTAGCAAAACTTCACTAAGAGAATACTCTTGTGCATCTTTATCTATACCCATACCTGTCGTTGCATTACCTTGAGGATCCATATCAATGATTAATACTTTTCGCTTCATTGCAGACAGTGATGCTGCGAGATTGACACTGGTAGTTGTCTTACCAACACCGCCTTTTTGATTTGCTACTGCTATGACTTTAGCCATTTTTAAATCTCTGTATGCTTTATTTCTATAAGATATCTTTCTGCATCAAGCTGAGGAACTGCTAATTTATGTTCAGCTACTACATGATAGCCATTGGGAAGTTGTGCTAACTCATCCTTTGGGTAACGACCTTTCATGGCGTATAAGCTTCCTTGCTTATGCATATGCTGAGCCGTCAGTGACACGAAATCATTCAAGGAGGAAAAAGCACGACTGATAATAGCATCAAATACTATATCGGATGACCAGCTTTCTACGCGCGTTTGTACCACACTGACATTAGGTAGCTTTAGTTCAATGGCTGCTTGTTGCATAAAGCGCGTTTTTTTACCTACGGTATCCAATAAGGTAAATTGCCGCTCTGGAAAGCATATTGCCAACGGAATACCAGGCAATCCTCCACCACTACCTACATCAAGAAATTGCTTTCCTTTGATAAAAGGAGCTACAGCTAGGCTATCAAAAATATGTAGTGGCAAAACATCATCGACATTTCTGATAGCTGTTAAATTGTAAACTTTGTTCCAACGCAAGAGCATATCTACATAAGTTTGTAGTCGTATTATCTGACCTTCGTCCATAGGGCAATTTAGAGATTGCAGCCCGGCCTCTAAATTTATTTTACTCATGATTTTATAAGCTTTCGCTTTTTTAGATGGACAAGTAGCAGTGAGATGGCGGCAGGTGTTACTCCAGATATGCGTGATGCTTGACCGATACTACCGGGTCTTGACTCTTCAAACTTCTGCCTTACCTCGTTGGATAAACCATGCACTTGGCTGTAATCAATATCATCAGGTAATGCTGTATTTTCATTACGCAACTGTTTTGCCACCTCATCCTGCTGGCGTTCAATATACCCTGCATATTTGAATTGGGTTTCTACTTGTTCAGCTACTTTTTCATCATCTACTCCGGGGCCAATGCTATCTATCGTCATTAATGCAGCATAGGTAACATGGGGGCGACGTAGTAATTCATCCAGATGATATTCACGACTTAATGGCCCATCAAAAAGAGCTTGGGTTTGAGCATCACTTAACATAGAAGGAGTAATAAAGGTTTCTTTAATCCGTTGTTTTTCTTGCTCAATAGCTTCACGTTTTTTGCTAAAAGCAGCCCAACGTTTTTCGTCTACCAGACCTAGTTCATAACCTTTTTCAGTTAAACGAAGGTCTGCATTGTCTTCACGCAAGAGCAGTCGGTATTCAGCTCGACTGGTAAACATTCGATAAGGCTCTATTGTCCCATTGGTAGTTAAGTCATCTACCAACACACCAAGATAAGCTTCGCTACGCAAAGGCGCCCAGCTTTCTTTTTCTTGAACCGAGAGTGCCGCATTGGTTCCTGCTAACAGGCCTTGAGCAGCTGCCTCTTCATAACCTGTTGTGCCATTAATTTGACCTGCAAAATACAGACCTTGAATAAATTGGGTTTCTAACGTTTCACGCAAATCACGAGGATCAAAGTAATCATATTCGATTGCATAACCGGGGCGCGTTATATGTGCATTCTCAAAGCCGACAATGGAGCGAATAAACTCTATTTGCACATCAAACGGCAAGCTGGTTGAGATGCCATTTGGATAGATTTCGTAGCTATCCAAACCTTCTGGCTCTATAAATATTTGATGACTATCTCTTTCAGCAAAGCGTACTACTTTATCTTCAATAGATGGACAATAACGAGGCCCTGCACCTTCAATAGCACCAGTAAATAAAGGAGAACGAGGAATGCCTTGTTCAATGATTTCGTGAGTTCTCGCATTGGTATAAGTAATGTGGCAAGAGACTTGTGGTGGATGATCCGCTTGACTTCCCATGAAAGAAAAAACGGGCCTTGGGTCATCACCCGGCTGTTCTTGCAGCTGACTGTAGTCAATACTTCTACTATCTAAGCGCGCTGGTGTTCCTGTTTTAAGCCGACCCACTCGAAATGGCAGGTCTCTTAATCGTTGCGCCAAAGCATTCGATGGAGGATCACCTGCACGACCAGCTAACTGATTACTATCACCAATATGTATCTTACCTGCTAAGAAAGTACCAACCGTTAGAACTACTGCTGATGCTTCAAGCTTTAGCCCCATTTCTGTAACAACACCTTTGACTTGATCATTTTCTATGATCAGGTCATCTACACCTTGCATAAATAAATCAAGGTTAGGTTCATTTTTTACAGCTGCATGGATAGCAGCTTTATAACGAACCCTATCTGCTTGTGCACGACTTGCACGGACTGCTGGCCCTTTGCGAGAGTTTAATGTACGAAATTGAATACCCCCTTTATCAGCAGCATGCGCCATAGCTCCACCCAGAGCATCTATCTCTTTTACTAGATGCCCTTTTCCTATGCCACCGATAGCAGGATTGCAACTCATTTGACCAATCGTCTCTATATTATGAGTCAGCAATAAGGTTGACATGCCCATGCGCGCAGCTGCCAGTGCAGCTTCTGTTCCTGCATGGCCTCCACCGATTACAATGACATCGTAACTTTTGGTATAAAACATAATAAGTTATTGGTTTAAATTCGCTAGGAGCTTGATCTAGTTTACGCTTGGACGTTCGGGTTCAAGTCCTAGTGTAGCAAACAATTGATTATCTGCACTTTCCTCGGGGTTTTCTGTAGTTAATAGCTTATCGCCATAGAACATGGAATTTGCACCAGCAAAAAAGCATAGCGCCTGAGTCTCATCGCTCATCTCAGTTCTACCGGCTGAGAGTCTTACATAAGAAGTTGGCATAATGATCCTTGCTACCGCGATGGTGCGAAT
>JAZGES010000305.1:0-8143 GCA_036478935.1 Thiotrichaceae bacterium | reverse complement strand
ATTGGCATTCATACGGCAGGAGTTTGGGTCGCTGAAAAGCTACATAAACGATTAAATTTACCCGATGTCATTGGTGAACTTAATATCAACTTTTACCGCGATGATTTCAGTCGAAATGGACTACACCCCCAAATATTACCATCTAATCTTCCTTTTGCCATTGAAGATCGCCATATTATTCTCGTCGATGATGTGCTTTTTACAGGGAGAACTATTCGTGCAGCAATGAATGAATTGTATGATTATGGTCGCCCTGCCAGTATAGTATTAACCATTCTTTTTGAACGCGAAGGAAGGGAGCTTCCTATAGCTGCTGATATAAGCGGCATTCAACAAAAATTAGAAAAAGATCAGTATATTAAGCTCTCCGGCCCCGACAATATGGAGTTAAGCATCATAACCCAACATGACTAATTCTGACTTATCACCCGGCCCTTTGCCAGCCAGCCTACAGTTCACAGCCGATGGTAGACTCAAACACTTTCTAACCATCGAAGGCCTTCCTCCATTATTGCTTGAAGAAATCCTCAATCGAGCAGAGCAATTTGTAACCTTACCCAATAAAACTCAAAATAAAGCACCTTTGTTACGTGGGAAAACAGTGGTTAACCTGTTTTTTGAAAACTCTACTCGTACTCGTACTACCTTTGAGCTTGCTGCTCAGCGACTTTCCGCTGACATTATAAGTCTGGATATTCGCACCTCAGCAACAACGAAAGGTGAGAGCCTGCTAGATACTATTCGAAATCTAGAAGCTATGAATGTGGATATGTTTGTAGTACGACACCAACACAGTGGTGCTGCACATTTTATAGCGCGTTATTGCGCACCTCATATTAGCGTACTCAATGCAGGTGATGGTCATCACGCTCACCCTACTCAAGCTTTATTAGACATGTTAACCATCAGGCAACACAAAGGTGCCTTCCCGCCTTTAAAGGTAGCCATTGTTGGTGACATATTACATTCACGTGTTGCGCGCTCACAAATCCATGCATTAACTACTTTATGCACTGGAGAAGTGCGCGTCATAGGACCTAGAACCCTGATCCCTGCTGGGATCGAGAAAATGGGCGTTAATGTATTTCACAATCTTTATGAAGGCCTAGATGACGTAGATGTGATTATTATGCTGCGATTGCAAAAAGAACGTATGCACGATGCATTGCTACCCTCAGCACATGAGTTCTATAAACGCTACGGCCTAAGGGAAGAAGGACTTAGCTATGCCAAACCTGACGCCATAGTCATGCACCCTGGCCCGACCAACAGAGGTGTAGAAATAGAAAGCCAAGTAGCCGACGGCCCTCAATCAGTAATCCTACAACAAGTAACCAATGGAATAGCCGTCAGGATGGCCATCATGTCAATGGTGATGGGCGCGCAATCGGGGCAAGCATTATGAGCAAAAAGAAGGTCATTTCCAACGCTCAAATTGTTGACCCAGATTCAGGGTTTAATGAGGTTAGCAATCTCTACATCGACGGAAAATCTATCGCTCATATTGGCTCCAAAGCACCAGATGGCTTTAAACCTGACGAAATTATAGATGCTACTGATCAGCTATTGTTTCCCGGGATTATTGACCTTTCAGCTTATCTACGCGACCCCGGACAAGAGTACAAAGCAACCATTGAAAGTGAAAGCGCTGCCGCTGTTAGCGCTGGGATCACACAGCTTTACTATATGCCAGAACCCCAAACAACGATTGACAGCATGCCCACCGTTAACCTTATCAAGAAGAGAGCAAAAGCAGAGAAGAAAGTGCGCATTGGAGTTATTGGCTCCATTACTCAAGGACTAAAAGGGGAGCAGCTCACTAATATGGGGGGCTTAAAATATGCTGGCTGTGCAGGTGTTACCAACCAGCGGCAGGCTTTCTCTTCGACTAGAACCCTTCGCATGGCAATGGACTATGCCACTACTTTTGATTTACCCGTACTACTCCACCCTATTGATCATGCATTGATGGGGAATGGTTGCGTCCATGAAGGTGCCGTTGCCACTAGAGTCGGCTTACCGAGCATACCTGTTGCAGCAGAAACCACCGCTGTGGCCCAGATTATTACCCTTGCAGAAGAGCTTGGAGTTGCAGTACATCTATGCCGCTTATCAGCTGCTAATAGTGTTGAACTGATTAGGACCGCTAAACAAAAAGGCTTACCGGTCACTGCCGATGTTGCAGCACACCAGCTATTTCTGACCGAGATGGACATTAGTGATTTCAACCCTCTGTGCCATGTGCAACCACCGCTAAGGAGCCAGCGAGATTTGGATGCATTAAGAAGAGGGGTAGCCGACGGTACCATAGATGCCATTTGTTCAGACCATCAACCCCATGAAATTGATGCAAAGTTAGCCCCCTTTCAACAGACACAACCCGGCATATCAGCTCTTGAAACATTACTACCATTAACTATGCGCTTAGTTGAAGAAGGCTCTATGTCCTTAGAAACGGCAATAGCCAGCATCACTTGCAGACCAGCAAAAACAATTCGGAATAAGCAGGGGAAGATACAGCTAGGTTTGCATGCTGACTTTACATTATTTGATAAAAATGACTTGTGGCGCTTAGAAACAGCAAAGATGAAAAGCAAAGGAAAGAATACGCCTTTTGAAGGCTGGAGCTTTAGCGGACGTAGCACTAAAACTTTTGTGAAAGGTAAGCGTGTCTTCGATAGAAGTGCTTAGAAACGAGAACTCTGGTAAGCCTCACCATTTCCCTAAGCTAAAAACTTAACCATTTTATTTCTGAAAGTAGAGCAACAATATGTTGCTCTACCTATTCTTGTTAATGTGTATGCTGTTCTTCTGTTGTATCAACATCAAATGGATCATCATGATCATGATGAATACCCACTGCCTCTTCTTGACGAATAATCTTCTTAAAGTAGCTATGATGAATCCACCAATCTAAGCTAAAGAAGCGACCTGCTCCCATAAAGAATAACGCTAGCGCCATTAAGAACAATACGATTGCTGATTCAATACCCGTGTTTGCAACCGTCGTATAGCCATGAGACATAAACAACTCTTTGCCCGTTTCAACAAGACCACCACTAAACTTCGTAGCAGCAAGCCCCATTAGAATAATAATTCCCATTAGAGGTAACGATATCCAACGTACAGCGAAACCAATAATCAACAAGACGGCCGCAACAACCTCAATTCCACCAATTACGCCATTCATAATGCTTGGAGCTGGAATTGAAAATAGACCTTCAGCGCTACTTAAAGCTTCTACACCTTGTTGGTAAACTGCTCCATCTATCCATGTTCTTGGATCCCACCAAATAACATCACTGCTGGTAAATAAACCTAATCGTTGCTGCCCTGCTATCCAGAAGATAGGTGCCAGAAAAAAACGAAAAAGTAATGGGGGTAGAAAATCTAGTCCTCTTAGCCATCCGAAGCTAAAAAAACCATGCAGAAATTTAGTCATTGAGTGTCTCCTTTGGGGTATGTTCCTTTACAGAAGGTATTGTGGTTTTTTCTATAAGGGAATGCAACCATATTTAGGGGTTATTTAGGGGTTTATGTTGAAAACTTTACAAATTCCGTCAAAGTATTAGTGGTTAGAACCGCAGGCTTCCAAATAAATAAATAAGTGAGTAATATTCATTTCATTAGAAATTAGTTTGAAACTGAGACTGATGGTACCGAAGCCAGTGGGTTTACGCAATAACTACCCTCATCATAATCATTGACTTGTTTAACAATCTGATTAGCTGATAGACCACATGCTTCAAGCTGGTCTTCACGCTCAGCATGTGCAATATAACGATCCGGCAAGCCTATATTTAACACAGCAATATCTACTGCATTTTGCATAACAAACTCATTTACTGCTGAGCCAGCCCCACCTTGTACCGCATTATCTTCAACCGTCACCAGCAACTTATACTGCTTGCTTAGTTGCAAAATAACAGCCTCATCCATAGGCTTCACAAAACGCATGTTAATTAAAGTCGCACCCAGCTCTTCTGCCGCCGACACACATTCTTTTTGCAGTGAGCCAAACATGAGTATTGCAATACCTACCCCCGATAACAATTGAACCGACTTACCCATTTCCAAAGCTTGCATTTTTTGGTCGGGCAAAACACCAATACCTTTACCACGAGGATACCTAACTGCTGTTGGGCCATTATGTTGAAATGCGGTATATAACATTTGCCGGCATTCATTTTCATCCGCTGGCACCATCACTACCATATTGGGCACACAGCGAAGATAGGAAAGATCATAATTCCCTGAATGGGTAGAGCCATCAGTACCCACTAGCCCTGCTCGATCTATTGCAAAAACTACGGGAAGATTTTGGATAGCCACATCATGTATTAACTGATCATACGCACGCTGTAAAAAGGTAGAATAAATAGCAACAATAGGCTTACTTCCTTCACAGGCCAACCCTGCCGCCAAGGTAACTGCATGTTGTTCAGCTATTGCCACATCATAATAACGATCAGGAAACCGCTTCGAAAACTCGACTAAACCCGAACCTTCTCGCATTGCAGGAGTAACTCCCACTAAACGATCATCTTGTTCAGCCATATCACATAGCCACTGACTAAATACTTGCGTATAGGTAGGCGAGTAGGCGGGTGAGTTTTTAGATGCACTGACCGAAGCACGAATACCTCGAGTCAATTCAAAAGGTGAAACCCCATGATAGCCACAGGGATCTTTTTCAGCAGGTGCGTAGCCTTTACCTTTTTTTGTCACAACATGTAAGAAACGAGGCCCTGGCTGCTGTTTAAGGTTTTCCATGATATTAACCAACTCATTAACATCATGCCCGTCAATAGGCCCATAATAACGAAAGCCCATTTCCTCAAACATTGTCCCAGGTAAAACCATTCCCTTAACATGCTCTTCACTTCTTTTTGTGAAGCGCTGCATAGAAGGCGCTGAAGATAATAACTTTTTCCCACTTTCTCGGATTTTAGAATAAAAACGACCTGATAGTAGGCGCGTTAGATACTTACTTAACGCCCCTACATTCGGAGAAATCGACATGTCATTATCATTCAGAATAACCAACATATCCGCTTCAAGATCACCTGCGTGATTGAGTGCCTCATAGGCCATACCGGCTGTCATAGCTCCATCACCAATGACAGCAATACTTTCTTGTTTTCTACCTTGATTCTTTGCCGCTAACGCCATGCCCAAAGCAGCGCTGATTGAGGTACTAGAATGACCCGTACCAAACGCATCATAAATACTCTCTTCACGCTTAGGGAAACCAGATATGCCACCTTTTTTGCGGATTCCTGACATTTGCTCACGTCGCCCAGTTAGTATTTTATGAATATAGGCTTGATGCCCAACGTCCCATACTATTTTGTCATCAGGGGTATTGAATGCGTAATGCAGAGCCACTGTCAGCTCAACTGTACCTAAGCTAGCGGATAAATGCCCACCTGTTTGGGAAACAGAGTGCAGTAGAAAAGCCCGTAACTCATCGCATAAACCAGATAGCTCAGCAGGCTCTAGCTCGCGAACATCATCAGGGGTATTTATCTGGTTTAACACTGCTTTATTCATTTAATACTTGAATTATTTGATGAGAAACATCGATTAAATAGGTGCTTTATAGAGCCCACTACTATAGGTCTATTTAAGGCGGTTCACAATAAAATCTGCAATATTGCGTAAGTTATCTGCATCACCGCCAAAGCCACCCAGTTGAGCTATAGCTTCAGCATAAAGATCCACTGCTTGCTGCCGAGCACCTTGCATACCCAGTATCGAGGGATACGTCGCTTTGTTAGAAGCAACATCCGCGCCCTGTGTTTTGCCAAGCGTTTCCGTATCACTTTCTATATCTAGAATATCATCACGCACTTGGAATGCTAAACCCACACACTTAGCAAAATGATCTAGCTGTTGCTGCTGTACTTTAGAACTATTATCACTACATTCTATTGCCATCAACACGCACGCACGGATAAGCGCACCTGTTTTATGGATATGCATATTTTCCAGTTCAGGCTGGGACAGCTTTCTACCCGTTGAGGCCAAATCAATAGCTTGCCCACCTGCCATTCCTCTAGAACCGGATGCATGGGTAAGTATCTCAATCAGTTTAAGGCGCTTCTTTGCAGAAACGTTCAGCTCTGTACTATGTGCCAACACAAAAGAGGACAGCGCCTGTAATGCATCCCCAGCCAGAATAGCTGTTGCTTCATCAAAAGCCTTGTGGCATGTCGGCTTGTTGCGACGTAAATCATCATCATCCATGGCAGGTAAATCATCATGGATCAATGAATAAACATGGATCAATTCAATAGCTGCCGCAGGAATATCAAGCTGATCACAATCAACCCCTAAGGCTTCACCAGTAGCGTATACCAGCAAAGGTCGCACACGCTTACCGCCATCAAGCACGCTATAACGCATCGCCTCATGAAGGTGCTGAGGATTTAATTTTTCCTCAGGTAAAACCCGATCCAGCACTTTCTCAATTCTTTGCTGGTAATATTGTAACCGCGGCGCAAGCTCAGACATTGATATTAAAATCCATTTCGCCATCTGCCGTTAATATTTTCACGTCTTGCTCTGCCTTAGTAAGCGCTTGCTGACAAAGTCGTGTCAGCTTCACTCCTTTCTCAAACTTCTTCAAAGACTCTTCCAACGTCAGCGAATCTTTTTCCATGCTCTCCACCAAAGCCTCTAGCTCCTTCATAGAGCCCTCAAAGCTTTGCTCCTGACTTGGGACTTTCTCCTTTTTACTCATACTTGAGCACTCATTCAACATCCAAAACTAAATCTTCGGCTGTCTACCCTTAAAATGCAAGCTCTTAAAAAATATCACCACGCATTTCAAATTCTTGACGATTGTCAGTCACACTTACATCTCAACTTGTTATCTATATTCGAATATCATAATATTCCTGTATTAAAACTTGATATAGGTAAACATAATGTTAGATTTTGGCTTTAAAATTCCAATGACTCTTGTAGTTGGTTTAATCATCTGGGCGTGGCTATCATTCCTTACTTCCGTTTTTGTCGGCTAATCGTCTTTTTACTAAAAAGCTATAGTAATTAAATATAGCCAATAGAATATTTCAAATAGATGTTGAAATGCTTTCATATTAGAGGCATAATTTGCGCCTATTTTTTTATTACCGAAGTCTTCAGGAGATTTTCGTGCCAAATATTAAACAGGCAAAAAAACGTGTTCGTCAAGCTGAAACTAGCAGAACATTAAACAAACATCATCGCTCATCAATGCGCACCTCTGTAAAGAAGGTGGAAGCAGCGATAGCAGAAGGCAATAAAGACCTTGCTAACGAAGCTCTTAAAGAAGCATCTTCAGCGCTTGATAGCATGGTTAGCAAAGGTGTTCTTCATAAGAATAACGCTGCTCGCAAAAAGAGCCGACTAAACGGACATATTCGCGCAATTTAAACCTGCACGAAGCAATAACCAGTATTTAGTGAAGGCCGACAATAGATCGGCCTTTTCTGTTTGCGCTAACTTTTCAGCGATGCAAACCTCGACAAACTAGCAGCCAGCACATGACAACCTACCAGGAAGAAGTCTCACGCAGACGCACATTTGCGATCATCTCGCACCCTGATGCGGGTAAAACTACCATTACAGAAAAACTTCTTCTGTTTGGTCGTGCCATCCAACAAGCTGGAACCGTCAAAGGCAGAAAGAATACTAGGCATGCTACTTCAGACTGGATGGAACTAGAAAAACAAAGAGGCATCTCTGTGACCTCTTCCGTCATGCAGTTCCCCTATAAAGACTGTATTATCAACCTGCTAGATACTCCTGGTCACGAAGACTTCTCAGAAGATACCTACCGAACACTGACGGCTGTAGACTCTGCACTAATGGTGATTGACGTAGCAAAAGGGGTAGAAGCAAGAACCATTAAACTCATGGAGGTCTGTCGCCTACGTGACACTCCCATCATGACATTCATTAATAAGCTTGATCGTGAAGGTCGAGACCCTATTGAGTTACTTGATGAAGTTGAGACCGTTCTAAATATTGAATGCGCCCCGATCACCTGGCCCATTGGGATGGGCAAACGATTGAAGGGCGTCTATCACATATACAATGACCAAATTCACCTCTTTGATGCCAACCATAGTGGTGATATTCAACAGGGTGAAGT
>JAZGES010000304.1:0-7967 GCA_036478935.1 Thiotrichaceae bacterium | reverse complement strand
TTAAAAATACCTTTATTTGTTTCTGATATGAGTTTCGGTGCATTATCAGAGGAGGCAAAAATTGCTTTAGCGAAAGGTGCTGATCTTGCTGGAACAGGCATTTGCTCTGGAGAAGGTGGAATGTTACCCGAAGAACAGGAAGCTAATTCTCGATATTTTTATGAATACGCAAGTGCAGGTTTTGGCTACAAAGAAGAATTATTAACTAAAGTGCAGGCTTTCCATTTTAAAGGCGGGCAAGGCGCAAAAACAGGTACGGGAGGACACTTACCTGGAAATAAAAATAAAGGGAAAATATCCTTAGTGAGAGGTTTACCGGAAGGAACACCTGCCATCTCCCCTCCTACGTTTAAAAACCTATCATCCGCTGCTGAATTCAAGAATTTTGCAGACCGTGTAAGGGAAATTACAGGGGGTATTCCTATTGGCTTTAAGTTGAGCGCAAATCATATTGAAGAAGATATTCAATTTGCACTGGATGCGAGTGCTGATTACATCATATTGGATGGGCGTGGTGGTGGCACAGGAGCCGCACCCGAAATGTTCAGAGATCATATCAGTGTACCCACTATTCCTGCTCTAGCCCGTGCACGTGCCTACCTTAATAAGCAAGGAGCAAGTGGGCGTGTAACACTCATTATTACTGGCGGGTTACGTGTTCCTATTGATTTTGTAAAAGCTCTAGCGTTGGGTGCAGATGGCGTTGCTATTTCAAATAGTGCTATGCAAGCGATAGGCTGTGTTGCTGCAAGAATGTGTAATACCAACAACTGCCCGACTGGCATAGCCACTCAAAAAGAAGAATTACGTCAACGTTTAGATATTGAAAAATCATCGAAACAGCTTCATAACTTCTTTGATGCTTCTGTAGAATTAATGCAAGTAATGGCTCGAGCCTGTGGCCACAATGATTTTAGCCAGTTTAGTCAAAAGGACTTAGCAACATGGCATCGGGAAATGGCATTGCTTTCAGGGGTTAAATATTCTGGAGTTACTGAATTATAGAGGCTTTTGCGCGAGTCAGTGACGAAAGAAAGGCAGGGAGTACTGTAAAAAATGCTGCGTTTAGTTCGCTCCCTTCGCAAGAGGAGGGTTAGGGTGGGTAGAAGATTGAACATAATTCGGTTTAAATCTTTTCACCCCCTCCCCAACCCTCCCCCTGCGAGGTGGAGGGAGCTAAAAACGAATGCCCTCACTCTACTAGGTGTTTTCAACTTCTTCAGGTGCTAATTCTTAGCAGTTCCCAAAAGGACATCTGCATGATGCAGCTTTAGCAAAATACGATACCCACTATGAATAGCTTCTTCAGGATCAGGGTGCTGCATTTCTTCTGCTAGTTGAGTTAATAGTGCTTTTCCTGTCCTTGGTGTTTCATCCTGCAATAGCTCCATGATTCTTGCAGTCACGGGGTCTGCTGGAAGGAAGGTTACCTTGTCTGCTTTGTTCCGGTAGATCAAGATAAAGCTAGGTGCTTCGGGTTGTTCTTCTGGCTGATAATGTTCATTTATTTCATGAACTGGCCACTGATAGGCTAAACAATACGCTGTCGGAGAAAGCACTGGAACGGCTTCTAACATATCGCCGTGCGGGTCGATGCTATCCCAGTCAGGCTCATCCTGATCCACCATCAAAGCAACTTCTGCCCATTCAAAATGCGCTAGTTCAAACAGGTAAGGTGGATCATCTGCTGTCGCTTCATGCTCATCTTGCAAATACAAAATAAATTCTTTGGAGATATCAATAAAATAAGGACTGTGGCTTTCATGTTTAGAATAAAAAGCTCTGACTAAACGTCGCCAAGCATCATCGTCATAATGTGTGCGAAGTTCTGGAAAGCCGTTTTCTAAAAAGCCATTGGCATTATTAAAGAACAAATCACGATAGATTTCCATGCGCCGATCTTCAATTCCCTCTGGACGTGATGCTCCAAAAGGGTCACGAATATGAGCGGCAAACTCGTATTGCATTTGCTGAAATAAGGGGAGCTTGCCCTTATCTGTCTTTTGTAAATTTGTATCAGAGGTATTTGATGTATTAGCCATGAGTACCTGTCGCTATTTTTACATTTTCATATTTGGCTTGGTATTCTTTCACTTTTTCCACTTCTTTAATGAGCACATCAAGTGGGGGAATATTAAAGTCACGTTCTACGAGTGTAGGAAATACGCCAAATTCCTGATAAGCCACATCTAATAAATCCCAAACACTTTCGACAATATCTGCACCATGGGTATCTACTATTAAATCCTCAGCTTCTTCATAATGCCCTGCAATATGCGCGTAGACAATTTTCTCACCGGGTAGCTGCTTTAGAAAATCAACCGCATCATAGTGATGATTGATTGAGTTTACGTAGATATTGTTAATATCAATATGGAAGTTACAATCGGCTTCTTCTATCACCGCATTTACAAATTCGATCTCACTTAATTCTGTAGACGGCATAGCATAGAAAGATACATTTTCCATCGCGATACGTTGCTCAAGAATGTCCTGCACGGTACGAATCCGGCCTGCCACATAATGTACGGCTTCTTCCGTAAAAGGGATCGGCAGTAAATCATACAAGTGGCCATCATCAGAACAATAGCTAAGGTGTTCGCTATAACAACGAATATCATGCTCTTTCATGAACTTACCAACTTCTTTTACAAAGTCAGTATCTAATGGGCTAGGGCCACCGATGGAAAGCGATAAGCCATGGGTTACAAAAGGCACTTGTTCGGTAAAAGCTTTCAGTCTTTTTGTTAACGACTTGCCCATTGGAATCCAGTTTTCCGGAGCTACTTCCATAAAATCAATGGAGGAGGGTAAGTTGGCTTCCAACTCTTCCATGAGTTGTCCTCTACGGAAACCTAAACCAGCTCCACTTACGGGGTATGATTGCATATATACCTACTTCCTAAACCAATTATAAATATAGTAATCCAGACTAAAATACTTACCAGCTCCAATAAAAAACAGTACTAGCAACATAATAAAATAAGTCGCTGAAAACTCGACACCATTATTGAGAATAACCAAGCTACCATTTTCCGTTAAATAATCATAATTCGCATTGCCTTTTAAAACTTCTTTCGCTTTATCTAAGCGTTCTATAGCGCCGACTGTTCTATCTGACGAGAAAAAACCACTGCCTTCTGCAATAGCAAGCCAACCATTTTTTGCATGGACTGTTACAGCTGCTACGACCATAGTAGCCATCAAAGGAAGAGAAATCCAACGTACCGCGAACCCCACTAATAGAAAAATGGCTCCACCCACTTCAGTCAAAGTTGCAGCCCAGGCCATAACTTCAGGAAAAGGCAGACCTAAGCCCCAATCAGGGTTGCCGAACCAAGCTATGGTGCTATCCATATCTGATAGTTTTTTTGTACCTGCCATCCAAAAGATAGGAACCAGATACAAGCGCAGTGCCAAAGAGCCCAAAAAATCTAATGCACGGAATTTATCTAAAATATCTTGTGCCCAGTTCGCAAGTCGAATAATCATAGTGCTTCTCGATTTTGTAACCCTACTTCTACAAGTCATTTGCAGGAAGGATTATTGTTATTATTGAAGTGACCCGAAAGAATCCAGTATTGATTAAATACCAATCAATACTGGATTACAAAGAAAGAAGTTAAATAGAGAAAAAGTTACTTTCCACCACCACACTTACCCTCACCACATTTACCTTCTTTGGCATCTTTCTTGCCGCCACACTTACCTTCACCGCATTTGCCTTCTTTGCCAGCTTTCTTACCACCACACTTGCCTTCGCCGCATTTACCTTCTTTGCCAGCTTTCTTACCGCCGCATTTACCTTCGCCACACTTACCCTCTTTGGCTTTAGTGTTAGGGCTATCAGCCGTTACGCCTAGCATTTTAGCAGCAGCATCTAAAAAACTATCAGCCGCAGTTGCTTGAGTAGAGGCGATCATGCCGCCAGCTAATGATGAGCTAACCGCAATGGTTAACAATGTTTTACGTGATATCATTTTTATCTCTCCTTTAGTTTTATTGTGGCAATAACCTAACAACCACAACAAAGAGCTATCTGAAAACTAGATAGCTTCTGTAACAACAAAGTGTAGTAGTTATTTACCACCACCGCATTTACCTTCACCGCACTTGCCTTCGCCGCCTTTCTTATCCCCGCCGCATTTGCCTTCACCACACTTGCCTTCAGCGTCTTTCTTATCGCCACCACATTTACCTTCGCCACACTTGCCTTCAGCGTCTTTTTTATCACCACCGCCGCATTTTCCCTCACCACATTTCCCTTCAGCCATTAAAGTAGATGGGTTAGAACTTTGTGAAGCTTGTTGTGCTGCGGTATCAAGAAGTTGAGAAGCTGATGCAGAGGTTGAAAGAAGCAGGCTACCGGCTAGTGCTGAAGTGGCTGCAAGTGCTAAAAGATTCTTACGTGATTTCATAATTAATTCCTGTTTTGTATTTACGTTTATTTTTACTGTTATGGTCGTTTCACCTTTCTGTATACGCAACTTTTTAAAACAAGGATGCATATTTTAAGCAACTGGTTTTTTTTATTAATGAATGTCAATTCATCATCATTTAGCCCCTATTCTTTCTAAGGGTACGTGTTACCATCCGCGCTTTTTCTCAATCTATTAATAGAGATCTTTGAACGAAAGATAGGGTGGATAAAAAGTGTTCAGCTTTCTATCCCATCCTTTCATGCAAAGGCCTCAAATAAGAATAATCAGGAAACAGCATGAGCAACAAAGCACTCATCTTAGACAAGCTAGAACCTTTCGTTAAAAGACTCCCTTCTCTTTCTCTTTTCGCTGTATTAACGGTGTTTTTAGCCTTGGTTGCTCCTTCTGTTGAAGTCGCTTGGGTTGTTTCAATTTTGGTTCTGACCATCTATTTATTTGCTTTTGAAATAGTCGATGTCGATATTGCAGCTATTAGTGTCATGGTCTTGCTAGGTTTAAGTAGCCTGTTTGCCCCGATGATGGGTCTGGAAAAAGGATTAATTGATAACAAGCATCTATTTGATGGCTTCTCCAGTAACGCGGTTATTTCTATTATCGCAGTGATGATTATTGGTGCAGGGCTTGATAAAACAGGCTTAATGACAAAAGTTGCAGCGTTCATCTTAAAAATGGGTGGCACTTCTGAGAAACGTATCATTCCTATTGTTTCCAGCACCGTTGGTTTTATTTCTTCGTTTATGCAAAATGTTGGAGCTGCTGCGCTATTTCTGCCGGTTGTTTCAAGGATTTCATCACGCTCGGGTGTACCGATGTCTCGCTTGTTAATGCCAATGGGCTTCACGGCCATTCTTGGTGGCACCATGACAATGATTGGTTCTTCACCTCTTATCTTATTGAATGATTTGATTGAAACTTCAAATACCACACTTCCAGCTGCTCAGCAGATGGACACTTGGGGTCTGTTCTCAGTAACACCGATTGGTGCTGCTTTAATCGTTACAGGTATTCTCTACTTTGTTATCGCAGGGCGTTTTGTGTTGCCCAAAAGCACCAATGAAAGCAGCACTGAATCTTCCAGTTCGATGCAATATTTCCATGATGTTTATGATATGGATTACGAGCTATTTGAAGTCGTTGTAACTGATGATAGCGAGCTTATCGGTAAGCATCTGGATGATGTTGAAACACAATACCGAGTTCGTATCATCGCTACCAAACTATCAGGACAAGGCACACGCGTTGGCCCTGGCGCACTGGATCGAGATACGGGCATTAGTGCCGGCATGGTTTTAGGTATAGTCGCGGAACCAGAAGACCTTGATCATTTTATTGATAAATACGCATTGAAAAGGCGTGATGAATTACGAACTTTTGCAGAAGATTTAGCTAGTAACAAAGCAGGTATTGCAGAAATCGTTATTCCACCACGTTCTAAACTCATCGGTCAGAGTGCTCGCGATGTATGGATGCGTAAAACTTACGGCGTTGCCATGGTGGGGTTACATCGTAATGGTGAAACCATGCATGAAGGTGATGATATTCGAAATATGCCTTTTGTATCGGGCGATACGCTAGTAGTTCACACGGATTGGGACTCTTTAGCACGGCTTGAGAAGGACCAAAACTTTGTTGTGATTACCACCGAATACCCTCGTGAAGAGATGCGCCCGCAAAAAGTCGGTGCCGCTTTATTCTTCTTTGTGGTTGCGCTTTCAATGGTGTTGTTCACAGATATCCGATTATCTGTTGCCTTATTAACAGGTGCTATCGGCATGGTGATTTCAGGTGTTATTAATATTGATGAAGCCTATCGCGCAGTGTCGTGGAAAACCGTCTTTTTACTAGCCAGTTTAATTCCACTAGGTATAGCCGTAGAGCAATCAGGCACAGCAAAGTGGATTGCAGATCAGACCATTCTTGTAGTAGGCGATATGCCTATTTGGGTGATTCAACTGTCTATTGCTTTATTAGCAACCTTCTTTACGTTGGTTATGTCTAATGTTGGTGCGACCGTATTGCTAGTGCCGCTTGCTGTTAATATTGCTATCGGTGTGGGTGCGAATCCTGCGGTATTTGCTTTGACGGTTGCTTTAGCTACTTCAAACTCTTTCTTGATTCCAACACATCAGGTTAATGCTTTAATAATGGGGCCTGGTGGATATCGTGTTCCTGACTTTATTAAAGCCGGGAGTATCATGACGATATTGTTCTTGATTGTTATGATGGTTATGATGAATTTGATTTTCTAATTTAACTTTCTACCCCCCTCCCCAGCCCTCCCCCTGCTAGGTGGAGGGAGCTTAAAAAGTACCTTTTTCCCGACAGTAGAAGGAAGCAGGATAACCGCTTCTGAACTTTCTCTCCTAAAGGTTGAGATGAACAAAAAGCAAAGCAATAGATACAGCCGACAGATACGCTTACCTAGCATCGGTGAAGTAGGACAACAGCGTTTATTGGATGCTCGCGTGCTAATCATTGGCATGGGTGGGCTAGGTTCGCCTGTTGCACTTTATCTAGCAGCGACTGGTATTGGTCATCTAGTATTAAGTGACTATGACGTAGTTGAAGAATCCAATTTGCAACGGCAGGTTATTCATACGCAAGACAGCATCGACCTACTAAAAGTAGACTCCGCAAAGCAGCGTTTACTCGCTATTAATCCTGAGTGCCAAATCACTACCTTGCCTTTCGAGTTAGATGCTAACGATCTAGCTTCTGAGTTCGAAAAAGCCGATGTAGTCGTAGATTGCACCGACAACTTCCCCAGCCGCTTCTTGCTCAACGCCATTTCCTTACAAACTAAGACTCCCTTGGTCTCTGGCGCAGCTATTCGTCAAGAGGGTCAAATCAGTACATTCAACCCACAAGAAAGCCATAGCCCCTGTTACCGATGCTTATACAGCGACGAAGGTTTAGAAGGTGTTACTTGTGCAATGGAAGGAGTCGTAGCTCCTGTTGTCGGCATTATCGGTACTATGCAAGCTCAAGAGACTATTAATGTGCTCCTGGGACGTTCAGCCTTAACGGGTACTTTAATGCTATTGGATGCTTATAGTCTGGATTGGCAACGCATCAAGCTCCCTAAAAACCCAACTTGCCCTGCTTGTAGTCGTCCTCTTTAAAACTCTGTGTATCGCTGACAACGTCCTAGGCACGTCTTGCAAATAGACATACCCATTTGAAAATTATCCTGAAGATTGTTTATCATTATTAAGGAGATGCCCTACTGACAGTACGGTGTCAGTAGCCTATGCTCATACTGCTATTTTACTTCAAGAACAAACAAGGAAAGATTATGTCCACATTGCAAAAATCCCTAATAACTCTAACGCTATTTATATCCCCATTATTACTCACCCAAGTACATGCCAAAGACCCCGTTTCTCCAGCAGCACTAATTGAAACCGTGTCACCCGAAAAAGCAACAGGAGATGTTGCGAAAGTGTATAAGGAAATTAGTGATGAGTGGCACATGGTGCCAAACCCTATCAAGCTTTACAGCACCAACCCCGAAATGCTTAGGCA
>JAZGES010000303.1:0-9324 GCA_036478935.1 Thiotrichaceae bacterium | reverse complement strand
GTACGCCTTCAACTAGCTTTTCGGCCACTTCACCTTGATAAAATCCAGCTCTCCCCTTTTCAGCTATCAGCTCTAAAGTATGAGCAAGGTTGGGCTGTTTTATCAAAGTACCTAATTCAGGAATATCATTATTTATTAAAAAGGCACGGCTCGCTGCTGGAGACTTTCTGATAGCTTCCAGACGGAAACCTAACATTTTTTGATAAAAAGCATCAACAACAAAACCGTTTCGAGCAAGGTCTATTGCCGGCTTTAATGTCTGAGCTAATGACAACTTTCCCTTGTTTTTTGCCAACCAGTCAAGCGCCGCAGGTTCACCTGGAATGCCAGCAGATAAAGCACCTGTAATTGATAACTCAGGAATAACGTTACCGTCTTTATCAAGGTACATATTAGCTGTGGCTTTAGCCGGGGCAATCTCACGCCCATCCAACATCATATCTTGGTTATCCTTGGCGGTATGCAACAACCAAAAACCTCCTCCACCCAAGCCAGAGCTATAAGGCTCTACAACTGCGAGCACTGCACTAACCGTTATCGCAGCATCAAATGCATTGCCCCCTTGCTGAAGGACTGTATGACCGGCATCAGTTGCTAGAGGGTGGGCAGTAGCGATACCCATCGTTGATTTATTGCCAACAGCGTAACTCGTTGCATAAAACAAGATGAGCGATATAAATATAAGGATTTTGATCATGTGAATTATTTTTAGGGAGACGGGGCAGGCAAGCTTAGCAGATTGTGGGGTTACTATTGAAATAACAATAGCTTCATGTCCTTTAATAATTCTCGCCGTTAGACTTTTTTTCTTTATCGCTTATCAACAGACCACTAGTGAATTAGCTGCAATTTACTTATTTTAAGGCACATATATTGTGCGACCCTTGTTCGGCTTTTCAAGCTAACTCCAATTAGATTGAAACCGTAGCGGCTACAAAGGGTGATTTTATTAATTAGAAGCTTTTAATGAGAAGCTTTGTTCATCCAACGCAGTAATCAGGCATTAAAAACTGCCATGGCGCTGAGTGCCATTAATAGACATCCTAAATATATATAAGACCCAAAATCCTTAATAGAGAGAGATTTTTCAATGACCTACTCACCCAGCGAAATAATATTCTACTTACTTCTCACCGGAGTTACCGGCCTTATTATAGGGTGGTTACTTAGAAAGTTCTTCGCAGAAAAAAAATGGGCAATGCGCTATCAAAACATAGAAGAAAGTAATCATCATATTCAATCCTTACTAAATACCTCGGAAGAACGATCATCATCACTAGATGAAATAGCTCAAACACTGGCATCAAAACTTGCATTGAAAACTTCTGATAACAACACGCTTGTAAAAGCATTTTCTGGTATACAAGGTGCTAGAAATCACCTGAAAGAACAACTTAAAAATGTAAGCTTCAAGTCTAGAAAAATCCAAGCACTCTATGCCGAGCTTAAAGAGAGAAATGTAGAACTAGGAAGCCGCCTCAATCAAACACAAGAAGATAGCAACAAAATAAAAGCACTTGAAAGCTCGTTAAAAACTATAAACAACACAAACTCTTCCCTACAACAAGAGCTGACCCATTCAAAAGACACCAACCAAGAACACACAACAAAAATCTCAAGTTTAGAGTCTGCCAGTAAAGAATATGTCACACTAAATGAGACTCTTAAATCCAAGCTATTAAGCTTAAATAAAAATATAGCTAACGCTGAAGCTACAAAAGTAGAATCACAAAAAAAATTTTTAGAGCAAATTAAAAATCTGGAAACAGCTCATACAGAAATTCAGAATAAATACTCAAAACTAGAGAGTAATTATTCCGACTTACAGTCTCAAGTTACATCTACAAATCAAGATAATAAGCTTTATAAAGAACGATTAGAGGAATCCATCACACAAAATGAAATTCTCAAATCAAAGTCGTTAAACCTGAATAAAGCTATGGCTGACATGGAAAAGAAAGCTTCTAGTTTCAAAATATCAAAAGGTAAACCTGATGAAATCATAAACCTTAATCTTGAATTAGAACAATCCCAAACTCGCCTTAAGGATTCAGCTAATAAATTACAACTCCTTCAAAGTAAGCTTGACAGAAATATATCCCTAAACACTCAGGTCACTACATTAACTTCTGAACGTGATCAATTGACAAAAGATTTAACTCAGAAAACAGCAAGTGCTACATCTAACAAAACACTAATCAGCACTCTTAAAGGCCAAATCAAAACCTCAGAAGCAAAGAGCTCTCAACTTAGTGATGAGTTGAAGAAGAATAAACAATCCATCCAGAATATTTCAACTTTAAAAACTGATCTTAATAACTCAGAAATAGATAAGAAAAAGCTACAGATAGATTTGCAGAAAGCGCTAGAAAAAGTTTCATCCATGCTGAAATTTGAACAGCAATTAGCAAACCTTAATGAAGAAATGAATACCAATAAAAATACATTAAATTCTGAAATAGAACGACATAAGAGTTATTTAATGAAATCCGAAACCCGTTGGGCTAGCGAAGTAAAAAGCCTCCGCGACAAGCTAGATTCAACGAGAGAAACCCATCAAGAAGCAACAGAAAAAGCTACTGAAGAGACTCAAACACTCCATACTAAGGTAAGTGTACTAACCACAGAGAGAAACAATCTTAGCAAAACCAGTAAAAATGCTGATGTCGCACTTAAATTAGCATCAGAAAAAAACAGTCATCACATATCAAAGTTAGAAGATAAGGTGGAACAGCTAACCCATGATTTAAAACTAAGCCAAACAACTGAAGCCAAAGCTACGTCTTTAAAAAAGCAGACTTCTGAAAATAATATTACCATCTCTAAAGATAATAAAAAGTCTCAACAGCTTACTGCTATACAAGGTGACAGGGAAGGCGCCCAGGGCTTTGGCACTACACATTCAGAAACATCCATTAATAAACTGATCACTGAGCTTAAAAATGAAAACAAGCAAGTACAAGAGCTAACCTCAAAAATAGAAATATTAGAAAAAGAGCAAGAAGAAGAACGAAATAATTTTAAAGCCCAATTACGCCTATCAGGTATCACCGCAAGCAAACCGTCTAAACTACCAAAGGTAAGCTCAAGTGAGAATAAGAAGCATAAAACAGTTAGCAATAAGAACAAGAGCATGGACTCAAACAGTGTTAAAAGCATAGACAACGATAAACACAACAAAATCCTTACATCACAAAACAGCTCTCACTCAAGTCCAAAAAAACAAAAGAAAACCAACACAAAATCGATCCGTTATCCTATTGAAGCCATAGAAGGAGTGGGTATTGTTTATGGCAAGCGCTTCCGAAATATTAATGTGAACTTTGTAGACACACTTCTCAACAAAGGCAAGGATTCTGCCGGAAGAAAATCACTTACTGAACGAACCGACATTAATAAAGACCTTATCTTAACTTGGGTCAACCATGCCGACCTGTTCCGAATCGAGGGTGTTGAGGGCGACTATGCCGAGTTATTAGAAGCCTCTGGTGTTGATACAGTTAAAGAACTTCGTCATCGCAATGCTAATAATTTAACACTTAAGATGGCCTCTATTAACAAGACAAAACGACTTGCTCCAAAGGCACCTGAAGAAACAGAAGTGACAGACTGGATTGCTCAAGCTGGTAAGCTTCAGCCAATGCTTACTTATGGCAGTACATCCAATACAATATCAAAAAATCAAGTAACCCAAGAAAAAACAACCTCTAATGCTCGCAGGGGCATACAGCTAAAAGACGGCAAAAAGAACGGGGATGCCACTGCTGACGATCTAACTAAAATAGATGGTATCGGCAAAGTTAATGAAAAAAGACTCCACTCTCTTGGTATTAGAACCTTTGCTCAAATAGCGAAGTTTACTCGAGAAGATGAAAAAAGCTATGGCGCCAAACTGAGTAACTTCCATGGTCGCATTGCTCAAGAAGAGTGGGCAAAACAAGCAAAGCAGTTACATCGAGAGATGTATGGGAAAAATGCATGATTGATTAAAAAATAGCCTCTTAGTAAGTTCTAGAAACATCGTCATACCCACGAAGGAGACTGTGAAAGTATTCAGGAAAGTTCCCCTCTTTGTAAAGAGGGGTTAGGGGAGATTTAAAAAGGTTGGAAATAAACACTGAAATATCAGTATATTATTAACTTTCGTTAAATCCCCCTCAATCCCCCTTCACAAAGGGGGAGGCTAAAAGCGAATACTTTCACAGTCTCGAAGGCGGGTATGACAGAGATTTAATCTGCCGAGCCCATCGTTGCAGCATCGTGCCAGTTCACAAGTAGATTCTGGCATTCATCAAATGACGAGCTTCTTACCCGTTTGTTTAAAAGTTTAAGCGAGCACTTTGCGTGCACTAATACTTATTTCAGCACCCTATAGAAAAGCTGTAATCAGTGGCTTTTAAGAAAGAGCCAAGATGAAAGTTTATTTCTAAAAGTGAAGTCGCACACCTAATTGTACATGGTCATCCACATGATAATCAGACCGTGATTTCAACCCCAGCTTTACTGTCCGATAACCTATAAATGCAGTCGCACTTTCCGATACAGCCGTTTCAAAACGTATTCGCGCATCCAATACTTCATCAGCTGCTTCAAAAGCAGTGATTTTGGGTGCGTAATAAAACTCTGCCGCTAATGCCAACGGAACTCCCGCAGAAAATTTAACCCGACCGTTTGCACCCAGTGCTACAGCTCCAACTTTCACATCAGGATTCTCAATAGCCGCATAGTACAACCGTACACCCACTCCTAGTGAGTAAGGCTTATCCCCAGTAGGTTCACCTCCAGAGGTCAATCCAATGAAACCTAATAGGTCGTCATCTTCATTGTATAAACCACCTATATTAAGCCTAGCACCTTGTGCGCTGATACTATCTGTATCAAGCTGTAACTCAATTGCAGCTGTCTCTTTACTAAGTGCCAAATCAAGCTCTGACGCTTGTATTGAAGCGGATAAAATGGCTAATAAAGCCAAGCTAACTAGTCTTTTAAAGTTCATAGTTTACTCCTTGTTATTACTCTGCAAGCTGGCTATTTCTGAGCCAGACTCCACAACACCCAGCATATAATTATTCCTTTAATCATTATGTTATAAGGAATATAACAAATTTGATTTGATTTTTCAGATTTATAATAGGGGGATATTCAGACTATTAAGTGTCTACTAACTATTGGTTTTGAAGGAGAAACACTATTTGGAACGGGACTTCAGCCCGTAAATACATACTTCAAACAGGCATTGCTTTCAGGAACAGGAACAGGAACAGGAACAGTCCTGATTTTAACCCCCACGTAATGCCTTATAAAGCTTTCTAGAAGATTTCACAAAATACGCTCTCCCCCTATTCTTATACCATTCAAGCATATGCAATTTAGTATTATTTTCTTCAATACAACTTTTTTCCGTCTCATCACAAATGCAACTAGAAAGAAAATCTATGCACAAACAGCCCTGTTCAATCTGCTGCTCTATGACATGCATCATGAGTAAAAGCATAGGAGAAAAACGAATCCCATCCCCCCTAACTGAAGCCATTTGATAAACCTGTATTGCGTCATCATTAACTCGGTAGTAGCAAACTGAAGCTAGCAACCTACCACCCATCACCAATGATACAATTTCAACACGGTCTTTTATTGATAATAAATGGCAAATATCTTCATGGAATTTCATATATTGCTCAGCATCAAAAGAGCATTTTCCCCCTGATGATTTACGCTGTTGAGTACATAAAATCTGTGTCAATGACTGTAAGCCGGAATGGATTTCATGAGGTTTGCTAAATTTTCTAATCTCAGCCTTGCCGGTCACATCCATTTTCTTCTTATTACCGCGGTAATTAATTCTCCAATCTTTACTTTGGGACGAAACAAACTCGTTGAATGAAGAAGGGAGTGTCAAAAACAACACTTGCTTCTGGGTATTCAAACCACTGGTTTGGTGTTTAGGAAGGTAACTTATTAATTGATAGAGAAGGCTGCATTTTGTAACGTTATGAAAGGTTAGACTCGAATAACGCCCTAATTTTCTTAAATGACTAGCGAGTGTATCAACCACTAGAGAATGGTAACTTTTATCACCGTTGGTGATAATATCTAACTGCTCACACTCTGGGGCTGAGCCTTTGCCCTTCAATTCTGCTTGACCTAGCAAACGTAGTGTTTTCAAGGGATATGAATTTTTTCTTTCTATATAAAAGGGAGCAATAGCAATTAATGATCCACTTTTATAAATGCATACTATAGAAAGCTTGCTTAACGATTGTTCGCCAAACCAAAGCCACCATGTATACAACCAATCATGTGATAAATAGAGGTTTGCATTACCCGAATGTTTTAACAGCATAGCCCAAGGCTTAGCTAGCTTGGCAAACATATGCCTATCCGTCACCACCTCTACACTTACACTTTCTGATCGTTCCATTGACCACTCCATTCCTTTCAGAATAGAACCTGATATCTCCATGTTATTTTCCCTAACAACGTTCGCTCAAAGTTGTTATTTTGGATTCTGAAGGGCATCTCTATTCATTCTGACCAGAATGAATAGAGATGCCCTAACTCGCCAAACCAGATACATTGTCCGGTTCATACAAGACTAGTACTCGTGATCCCCATTCTCTGAGGATATTACGAATGGCACTAGAGGAATCCAAAAATACCTGTAAAGAAAATAACTGAAATTTTAGCTAGCACCGCATAAACCCTGACAAATCGGGTAATGCCTGCGCTTAACGGCATAAACACTACGGTAGCAGCTGAAATCATTAGCAAATGGACAACTTCACTTAGGGGAAGTAAACAGGGAATGGAACAGACGTATTCCTAAATAGTGATTATAAAGGAACAAGGTGAATACTATTTGTTGAAAGGTCTATTATCTATCGGGACTTGATAGATAACTCAGGTTTTAAGTGGCTTGATGAAAAGAAAGCACGTACTCAATCATCAGGTAATGTGATGTTCATTTCTAATACGTCATAACCTTGACCATTTTCAATTTGCACTTGCACTTGGTCTTCATCAATAGGTACATACTTCTGAATCACTCGCATAATATCCTGACGGAGTTGTGGCAAGTAATCAGGTCCATCCCTATTTACTCTTTCGTGTGCTATCAGTATCTGCAAACGCTCTTTTGCTTTGTTAGCTGAGGTTTGCTTGTTCTGACGAAATAAATCAAATAATCCCATCTGCTATTTACCAAATAAGCGTTTTAAGAAACCCTTCTTCTCAACATCCAAGAAGCGGTGCTCAATAGTTTCACCAAGAAAGCGATCTACAATATCTTCATAAGCCTGCCCAGCCGTGCTTTTTGTTTCCAGAATAACAGGCGTGCCTTGGTTTGATGCTTGCAAAACGGCTTCTGATTCAGGAATAACACCTAACAGTGGAATCGCAAGAATGTCTAGAATATCTTCAACACTGAGCATTTCCCCATCACTAACACGCTTAGGGGAATAACGTGTAATAAGTAAGTGTTCTTTAATAGACTCACCCTCTTCCGCTTTACGAGATTTACTCTGCAAAATACCTAGAATTCGATCCGAATCACGCACCGAGGAGACCTCAGGGTTTGTCACTACCACGGCTTCATCTGCAAAATAAAGCGCCATGAAAGCACCTTTTTCAATACCGGCTGGCGAATCACAAACGATATAATCAAAACCATCTTGTTTAAGTTCGTTTATAACGCTTTCAACACCTTTCATGCTCAACGCATCTTTATCACGTGTTTGTGAGGCAGGAAGCACGTAAAGATTATCTACACGTTTGTCTTTTATTAGTGATTGTCTAAGTCCAGCTTCACCGTTTATGACATTCACAAAGTCATAAACAACACGCCTTTCAACCCCCATGATCAAGTCAAGGTTTCGTAGACCTACATCAAAATCTATAACAACCGTCTTAAAGCCTTTTTTGGCAAGACCGGTAGCAAAAGCAGCACTGGTTGTGGTTTTACCCACGCCACCTTTACCAGATGTAACAACAATAACTTTACTCAAGGACACTCTCCTAATGACAACACCGTACGATGTTTAATTTGCATGGAATATTAGCAGACTAGCTGTCATTTTTCCTGCAATAATTTTCTACAAACTCTAGGTAATTTTAGATAATAACCCAACAGACAACCTAAGGTTGCTTTGATAAAAAGAACTTGAAGGAGTCTCTAAATCATCGGCTCAATTTTCAGTTTATCTCCATCCAAAGAGATCATCGCTGGCTGACCTTTCAGAGGTGTATCTATCTCATCTAATAATTGATAGTTTCCGGCGATGGCAATCAACTCAGCATCAAGCCCTTGGCAAAAAATTCTTGCTGAGCGATCGCCATTCACACCTGCTAATACTCTGCCACTAATACTGCCATACACATGCACAGAACCATCCGCTAAAACCTCTGAACCCGCTCCTGTTTGCGACAAAACAACAATATCACCATCGGGTGAATACACCTGTTGACCCGAACGTACGGGACGGTTAATAACCATCACACGATGTCTGTTTGAAGTCTCCGCAGGTTTTTCATTACCCTTACTTTCTACAGAAGAAGCATTCGTTTGATCCACACTTTCTTGAGACGCACTTTGTTCCTTATCAGCAACATTTTCAGTCGCCTTAATGGCAACTTGCTTTGCCTTGGACTCTCTAAGAATCGCCCAGCCACTATCCATAGCAAGTTGCAGCCCTTCAGGGGAAAGGTGGCGAATGCCGATAGGCACGAAGCTTAGCGCACGAATGCCCTTCATCAATCCACTAAAATCTAGTTTATTGCTGTCAGCTTCGACCGCTTTACAATCTACCGTAAGGGGGCTACGTAAAAAGAACTGTGGAGCCTCATCGCGCTTTGCCGCCAATGCATGTAAAATATCTCTCACATCTATGCTATGAATATGTAAAATATTTTGCATATTCATTTCACCTTTTAAATCAATGGATGACTGATCCAAGAATATTCTCCTTACTTATGGAAGCTCTGAATGGAACCTCTTAACTCAAACACAAACAAACTAAATATAGGGGTTAGTAGCTACTTATTAGGCCATACCGTGCGCTATGATGGTGAACAGAAATATCATGAAATAATGGCAACTACACTAGGTCAAGTTTCAACTTAATTCCCTTTTGCCCTGAAGTTGCGGTAGGTATGGGGGTTCCTCGCCCACCTATTCATCCGGTTGACTTCAACACGGGCTTTAATCGCTACCAAGATGATCTACATGACATACACGCCGTCGACAAAGCTCATATTGCAGTTGATTATACACAACAACTACAGCAACAGGGGAACAAATACCTAGCAGATACCCCTTCCCTTCATGGC
>JAZGES010000302.1:0-13523 GCA_036478935.1 Thiotrichaceae bacterium | reverse complement strand
CCATCTTTATGCAAACCTTGTAATGCATAAAGGTTTCCAGCTTCTAAACGTATGCTTTGGCTTTGTCTGGCATTACTATCTGTCCAGTCTTGATAAGTAGTGCTGTGTGTTGGAGTGGCGGTTATTTTGTTTAAATTTGCAGAGCTACTATCTTCTGAAAACCAAAGTTCAGCTCTTTTGTCTGCAACCAAATTAAAAATATAGTCGCCCGTTTCGGTTGGTTTTAAAAGTGTTGTTAATCGTTGACCATAAGTGGCATATGGAGCTGTCGCTACATAATCATCTATCTCTGTGATAATACGAGCCTCATCTGCTGGATCGTTTTGATAGTGGGGGTTACTTACTAAATTGGATACATAACTTCCACCAACACCTGTCCATTTCTCTAGTGTTACACCATGACCATTTAGCATATTCACAGTAGCGTTAGTTGTTGCACTATGAGTACCGTCACTTGCGGTAATCGTAAAGTTATAGCTTTGTACCACATTATGATTAACAGCTTGGGTCAGGGTAATCGTGCCATTATCATCGATAGCAAAGGGAACAGATTCAGCAATCGAATACGTTAGTGCATCACCTTGATAATCCGTTGCTTTTATCTCACCTACTACTGAATTAATAACAGAGTTTGGAGCTAACCCTAAGGTATAGTCAGTCTTACTAAATACGGGAGGGGTTGGTAATGCACCAAACACTTCAACCGTTGCAAGATGGAGATTATTAGTGGAGCTGGCTTTAACTAACAGATAGGCTCCTGATTTTGCGGTGGTAAACTCGGTGACTTGCTCATTTGCATTCCCTGCTAAAGTAGCGACTCTGTTATTTTCATCTAATGTGCCATTATAAGGTGTATCACTGATATAAACCGCTGCTCCGCTTAATCTGTGCGTATTAGAGTTCCGCCCCTGAATCATTATCTTAGAAATCAGTGTAGGGTTTGGTAGCTCTAACTGCCACCAGTTTTCGGTAGTAATTGAACTGGTATGATTATAGGTACTGGGGTTTCCATCGATGGCATTAGATGCAGGGGAATAGTAGCTATAAGAGCTATCTGTGCCTTGAGTTGCTATGCCGTATTTTTTGGCTATATCTTCTCTTGCAAGAAGCGCCTGTTTGATTGCGTTTGCAATATCAGTACGATGCTGGGAACGAACATCAGAACTCTGTTCCAAGTGAATAAAACGTTTTGAGGAAGTTGTTGCATTGGTTGAACAGCTATCACTAGAGCCGTTGGTGTACCTCCCTTCTACGTTCCATGTGCCACCAAGGCTGGTTGTATCATTCCCGTAGACGCAAGCATCAATGGTATTTCCCTCAGCAACATTTTTGCGCAGCAGATGTAATAAACTATTTTCTGTTTCTGGTGTTGCGACATTTACGCCTTCACTGATGTTTACCAGCTTATCGTTAGTGCTGTTACATTGGGTTTTAAGAGTTGCTAAAGTAGAACTACCAAAGCCATGGAACTGTATGAAATCCGTCTTTAAATCTGCATCCGAGGCGACTTGATGAGCAGCAAAAAAGAGTGACTGGGTTTGATGGGCAACATCACTATCAAAAAAACCACCATCCGTACAACTGCTAGTTGCTGTGCTGTTGTCACGTCGAGTACCTGATAACATTAGCAAATGTGGACGCACACTCAGATAAGTTTCAATACCTTGTTTTGCCGTGTTGGAATCAAACTTGGGATGTGGCGTTTGTAGTACCGCATTTTTACCGTTTGGGAATAGAACGTAGGTTCCGCCACCGGTAAATGTTGCGGTGGGCACTTCTCTTGATATGTAGTGTATATCGCTAGCACTTACATCTGTATCAGTATATTTAACAACCTCATAACCAATAGCGGTTGCACCTTGGTGTGCAGTCTCATAGTTATGGTTGATAAAATCACCAAATACCTGCTTAAACTGAGCAACTTTTGTTGTGTTTGGTTTAACCCATGTATTGTCTTCAGCTGTACCGTAATTAATGTCGTTGAGGTAAGTTTCTAGGCTGCCTGATTCGTTGACCAGTGCATGGGCGGACTGAAAACAGAATAAGGTAATTAATACTGTTGCGAAACAGGATGTAAATTTGTTCATTTGTTAGCCCGAATATTATTGTACTGGTTGTAGGTTGTTTGTTGCTGATACGTTTAAGCAAGTATTCAATGTTAGCCTAGACTCTATAAACGCTTAGTTAATGGCAGAGCAATAGAGCAAATTAATACACTGGTGTGCCCTTTTAAATCACAGTTATAGTTTCTCGGATGTAGAACTTCACTGGAAACTCAACCAGCTTTGATATGTGAGTGATCAGGTATTTAATTATTGCGGCAATAAGCCATTAATATAACTTTCTATCTCAGTAGCTGTTTGCCGAGAGCCACCGCCGTCAACCGCACCCTGTATCAATGTATCCCCCCGGAAACCAAACAAATAACGTAACAGCAATAAGCCATCCGTTAATGGTTTGTTACTTCCATCCCCATCTATATCACTAGCTGCCTGTCCCGTAGCCAGATAAGTCTCTATTTCACTTGCCGTTGTACGAGTCGCATTGGTATCAACCGCTCCGGAAATTAATGTTGAGCCAGTAAACCCAAATTGGTGACGTAATACTAAGAGTCCATCTGTGAGGGGTTTGACCGCACCATCCCCATCGACATCCCAATTAAATGTGGGTGTTTCTACAGCATTGATTGTGATGATAACCGTTGCAGTATTTGATGTGGCAGAGCCGTCACTGACATTAAATGTAAAAGTATCATTTCCTGTTTGATTATTAGCAGGTGTATAGGTGAAAGCGCCTGTGGATGTATTGGTGATAACCGCCGTTCCTTTTGTGCCATTACTTACTAAGTTATAAGTTAACCCGTTCCCATCTGCATCAGTTGCTTGCAATGTACCTGAAACGGAGACTCCTTCATTGGTTGATAAGTTACTATTACTAGCAACGGGTGCGGTATTCGTCACAATTTCACAAACGGCCTGAGAGTAGTTCAGCGTCCAGCTATTCAATGTCCCTGTATCTGCACCAAAATTATCGCTGACTTTCAATACCCAATTACCATCAAGGTTTTCTCCATCGAATGCTGACAAGTTTTCTACGGATGTTAAGGTGTTAGGGTAGTTACCCACTAGGTTATCTGTACCATCACTATTATTTGTGTTTTTAAGGCGAACCGTTGTGCCCTGTGGAGAGGTTAAGTCAAGAATCAAGTCTCCTCGAAAAGTATGTGTGATATCCACGTCAATCGTTATCTTAGGTTGTGAAATCATTCCTAGACCAGCCAACGTAATAGTTGAAGTAATACCCTCGCTTGTGCTATCAGGAATTGCTTGAGAAGTTGAGTTGCTTGTTGATGCCGCTGAATCAGAGCCCACTGGTAGCGTAAAGTTTGATGAGATATTTGATGTGGAGCCGAGTGTATAACTAGCATTTAGAGTGAGTGGAATCGCTACACCACAAGTATGATCAGCCGGGATTTGGACTTGATATAGCGTTGAATTATTCACTTGAGATGCTGACGGTATACTGGGATAAGCACTATTAGCAACCACAATGTTGGTTCCTGCATCTGAGCTACTTAATACACCTGAAACATTGGTTGTAACGGCAGTCTCATAACTTTGTATCGGTACGGTTAAATGAACCGTCTCACCGGGGTCTGCCACATTGTTACTTCCTATATTAGAAAAAACAGCAGATAGGATGCTTACTCCCGAATTCTGAACAGTTAAGTTTGCATCAGAAATATCAAAGAATATATTGTCAGTGCATTTTATTTTAAACCTGGCAGTCGCGGTTGCTGCAGCATTGGCTGGAATAGTAACTACTTCACTGCCATCATTGTTTGTATCAGATGCTATCGCAATAAAGGTGCTCCCCTCATCTGTAGAAAACAAGACATCTACAGCGCTACAGCTGACCGGCGTTGCAGCTGTATTAGCAACATCCCATGTCACTTGTGTTGTTGAGTTTGCCCCCAGAGTTGCTGAAGCATTATGTGACGTGATTTTAAAGCCAGTTGAACTAGCCACTGTTATTTTCATTTCATCAGCCGCTACCCCACCTTTTTGATCGCGTACTGCAAATGACATATTAATATCTCTTGCAATAGTGGGCAATGTTTCACCTTTACTGACCGTATTACTTATTATGCTGCTTAATTTAGGGAAAACTCGGGTCGTTGTGCTTTTAGGCAAAAAGGTTCTGAAAATAGCATTATCCGACTCAACTACATTAATATCTGAAGCCGTTCCTGTATCTACTTGCTCCCATGAGTAGGTCAGGGTGTCTGCGTCAGCATCTGTAGCAACACCTGTTAATTCAAAAGGTGTGTTCGCAGGTATCGCATAATCACTACCCGCGTTAGATACTGGCTGCTGATTGCTAAGCGAAGTTTCTGTTCCGCAAGAACTACCCCCTCCATTTATAAAATCACTCATTTGCGCAATACTACCTATATGAAACATGGCATCAGAATTGTTCTGTGTGTTATTAGCACTTCCACAGATACCAGCATAAGCTTGAATAGTAGTACCACTACCCGGCTCAAAAGCTGTGGAGCCAGTGCGGTTCCCTCCAGCACAACTTCCTGATGTACTGTTAAACGTGTGAGTGCCGCCAAACTGGTGCCCTATTTCATGCGCCACGAAATCAATATCAAATGAATCATTTACCGGCTGACTACTGCCTGTTACGCCTCTAGCTTTCCCTGAACCACAGACTGCTGACAACTGCGCCACACCTCCACCACCGGTACTAACCACATGACCTATGTCGTAATTAGCAGATCCGATCGTTGCATCAACTTCAGTTTTATTTTGATTCAACATAGCGCCCCCATCGCCGTTGCTATAGGGGTCGGTATTAGCATCAGTAAAGATGATTAGGTTATTATTGGCTATTAATTCAAGCTTTACGGCAAGGTCTCTTTCATAAATCACATTGACACGACTTACTGTGGTGTTCATTGCGCTCAAAGCACCAGCGACTGTGCCGCCATGAAAAGCGGTATATTCACCCGTAGCTGCCATTGCCAATCTATACGTTCTTAAATTAGTACCAGAGCGTTGTGCTGTTTTATACTTTTCTGAATAGCTTTTGGAGTGATCTTTAACAGTCAAGTTGTCACTAGGCTCATGTGAATCAATATCGCACTTAAAAGGTTGCTTCTCTGCAGGATGGTAGTGTTTAGAGTAGTAACTGACATAAACAGTTTCATCACCCGACTCACGAGGGTCAACGAATAAGCGACTGCCATCAGTCATAAAAAGCATGGCATGAAAGCTTTGCTGGGTTATATCTACAACACCGTATATTCCTTTATTATCATTAGCATCTACACGGTAGGTTTTAATTTCAGGATATTGAGCAGCTAGCTCAGGAGCCATTACGCTACTTTCAATTACATTTAAATTAAGGAATTCACCTGAGGGTAAAGGTAGTTCCAATGCAGTGGTTGATTCACTTTTTTGAGATACAATGGATTTATTGGCAAGTTCTAACCTATTTCGCATAGCCTCCTTATCTAGTCGATACAACCGATAAGAATCGGGCATTAATGACAGTGGAGTAGCTTTAGTAACGTTGGTTAATTTAGCTTGTTCAGAAGCATTAACATCTGACCAAAGAGTTTTCGAATCCGCGAATGCAGAAGTTACACTGAATAATAAGATTAATAAGGTGTAACGATAGCCCATGATATATACCAATCAATATTGAAAATGACACAAAATGTAAAAATACCTCGCTATGGTTAAACGAAGTATTACATAAGTAAATTAGTTAGCCCGTAATTTGAAGAATTACAATTTTAAAAGACTAGCTTTACCCGTCTTAACCCTGAAAGCAAGATAAGCAGTGGAAATAGATACCAAGTTAGGCTTCCCCCTCCTCCTGACGTGCTGGTTGCGTTTGATGCGGATACCGTTGGCTGTTCTGCTGTTTTCCCAACAGTGACTACAATAGGCTCAGCAGAAAATGTGCTATTAGATGCCGCGCTACCTGATATATTTATTGCTGTATCAGAAGCTGCTGCTTCAATCACTTTAAAACGCGCAACGGTCAAAGGAGTAGATGTTTTTCCTGGCCAATCACCACTAAGTGATGCCCAAGCTATAGTCGCAATATTATCTGTCGAAGCATCTTTATCAATATCAGTTGAATCAGCCTTTGCCGATGTATCTGCTGCCAATAAATCTTGTTGCAATGATGATGAAAAGCCTTCAAAAGCTAGTTTATTGGAATCAAAAACTAGCGTTAGACCAAGCCCTGTTAAATCAGAGGAATCTGAAGTGTAGCTTAGCGGCACATCAAAACTTTCGCCAAGATCAACTTCATACCCAAACTGCTCTGCAGTAATCGTTTGAGTGGTTGCTGATGCATGACTAGTTAGTGTGAGAGCCGTAAAGGCTATCCCCAGTTTTAAAGTAAAGTTTTTATTCATAATAGCCCCTATTTATTAACCCTTGAGTGTTGACCACTAATTACACTAATCAATTAAATTAATCAATGCAAATGATTTTTTCTATTATTGCTACGCACTAATAGACTTAATAGCATAAGGAATGGGAATATTGACCAACTAAAGCTTCCTCCGCCACCAGACGACTCACTAGTTGATGGATTATTAGTAAGTCCATTTCCACCTAAAGAAGCATTAATGGTGATAGTAATCGTTGCAGTGTTCGAATCTGTAGTTCCGTCATTCGCTTTAAAGGTGAAGCTATCCTGCCCGCTTTGTCCACTGGCTGGCGTATAAGTATAGGCACCTGTAGCAGCATTGACGATGACAGCGTTTCCTTTAGCGCCGTTAGTCATGATGCTATAAGTCATTGAGTCATTATCACTATCCGTGGCTTGTAAAGTACCAGTGAAAACAGCGCCTTCTTCCATTGTCACAGTTCCATTACTGGATACAGGGGATGCATTGGTAGGAACTACAGCAGCCGCATTAATCGTTACACTAACCGTTGCCGTATTGGAATCCACAGTTCCGTCATTTACTTTAAAAGTGAAACTGTCTTGTCCCGTTTGTCCACTGGCAGGAGTATAAGTATAAGCACCTGTAGATGCATTGGTGATACCGACACTGCCTTTAGTGCCATTAGTTACGATGCTATAAGTTAACGCGTCACTATTAGCGTCAGTTGCTTGGAGCGTGCCTGTAGCAGCAGTTGCTTCAGTTGTAGTGAGGCTACTGTTACTTGCGACTGGGGCAGTATTAGTTTGTACGCCACAAGTATATTGCGAATAATTTAATGTCCAGCTATTTAGCGTACCTGTATCATTATTAAATCCGTCACTAATCTTTAGCGCCCATGTCCCATCTAAATTTTCACCGTCAAATGCAGACAGTGTCTGTTCTGGAGTGAAATTAGTTGGAAAGTTTCCTACTAGATTGTCTGTACCATCACTAGTATCAGTGCCTTTAAGACGAACTGTTGTTCCTTGTGGAGAGGTCAGATCAAGAATTAAATCTCCGCGATAGCTATGGTTTATATTTACATCCACACTAATATTAGCTCGCGTTATAATACCTTGCCCAGTCAATGTAACACTAGAAGTAATACCTGTAGTATCGTTATCAGGTATGGACTGAGAAGTTGAATTAGCCTGTGAAGCTGATGATTGGACGCCTACGGAAATTGAAAAATCAGAAGCAATATTTGAGTTTGAGCCTAATAAATAGCTCGCGTTTAAAGTTAATGGAATTTCCAGACCACAGTTATGATTAGCAGGAATTTGAACTTCATAAGCGGTTGCATTATTAACTTTCGTTGAAGACTGTATGTCAGGATAAGTACTATTTGCAACGGTTATATTAGTACTTGCTGTTGTGCTACTTAGCACTCCAGATACATTGGTTGCAACTGTTGAGTCAAAACTTTCAATCGGTATAGTCAAATGAACCGTTTCACCCGGTTCAGCAACATGGTTACTACCTATATTTGATAGAATAGCAGATTGAATAGTAAGCCCAGATGTTTGTATTGATAAGTCCAAATCAGAAATATCAAAGAAGATATTGTCCGCACATTTTACTTTAAACCGTGCTGCTGAAGTTACTGAAGTACTTGCCGGAATGGTAATAGTTTCACTACCATCGTTTGCAGTATCATCAGAGACAAGACTGAATGTATTGCCACCATCGGTTGAAAACAAGATATCGACAGCACTACAATCGATAGGGGATGAGGCAGTATTGGCGACATTCCATGTGACTTCTGTGCTTGAGCTTGGTCCTAGCACACCTGCTAAATTGTGTGAGGTTATTTTGAAGCCGTCTGAGTTAGCAACCGTTAATAACATTTCGTCTGCCGCGACTCCCCCTTTTTGATCACGTACCGCTAATGAAAAATTAAGGGTTCGTGCAAGGCTTGGCAAAGTTTCACCTTTGCTAGTAGTATTATTCAAAATACTACTTAAGACGGGGAAAACTCTTGTTGAGGTATCTTTAGGTAAAAAAGTTCGGAAAATCGCATTATCAGATTCAACTACATTTATATCTGACGCCATTCCAGCATCCACTTGTTCCCATGAATAACTCAGCGTATCTAAGTTAGCATCAGTGCCACTACCGGTTAATTCAAATGGAGTATTAGCAGGGATAGTGTAATCGCTTCCGGCATTAGACACCGGTTGTTGATTGCCCAATGAAGTAGGTGTTCCACAAGCACTACCGCCTGTAACATCATCAATATAAGCCCCTATTTGAACAATACTGGTAACATGAAACATCGCATCTGAATTACTTTGAGTATTATTCGTACCACCACAAAGTCCTGCATAAGCCATTATAGTTGTTCCACTACCAGGCTCATAGGCTGTAGAACCCGTGCGATTTCCACCACTGCAACTTCCTGTTGTACTGTTAAAAGTATGAGTACCGCCAAACTGATGCCCTATTTCATGAGCGACAAAATCAATATCAAAGGCATCACCTGATGGTGTTGTACTGCCAGTAATACCCCGTGCTTTATTACTTCCACACACAGCCGCTAGTTGAGCTAACCCACCACCACCCGTGCCGACCACGTGTCCAATATCATAGTTTGCAGTCTTGATGGTATTATCGATCTCAGTTTGATTTTGATCAATCATGGCATCACCATCACCATTGCTATAAGGATCGTTACTTGCATCGGTAAATACGAGTAAATTATTATTAGCAACTAGCTCAAGTTTAATAGCCAGATCACGTTCATAAATCACATTGACACGATTAACCGTTGTGGTGATTGCGCTTAACCCTCCAGCCACTGTCCCACCATGAAAAGTGGTGTATTCACCTGTAGCTGCCATTGCTAATCTATAGGTTCTTAACTCTGTGCCCGTTCTCTGTGCGGTACGCAGGGCAGTTTTCAGTGATGAGTTAAAATCATCTTTTTCAGGTTCATGATCATGGCTTTCGAGACTACATTTAAGTGGGTCTTTTTCAGCAGGATGATAGTGTTTATCATAATAACTAATATAAAAAGTAGCATCACCCGACTTACGCGGGTCAATAAACAAACGAGTTCCATCACGCATAAATAACATGGCATGAAAGCCTCGCGGAGTAACATCTATCGCACCATAAATTCCCTTGTTTTCATTGCCATCCACACGATAAGTCTTAATCTGGGGGTATTGTTCTGCTAACTCAGGAGCCATCATGCTACTTTCAGTAACATTAACAACTAGTGATTCACCATTAGGTAAAGGCAACGTTAGCTGTTCTTGTGTCTGTTTATTGGCATAACTAGAATTACCAAACGTATCTAGTTCTCCGCGCATATTCTCTACATTGAGATTTAACAAACGATAGCTATCGGGCATCAAATTAAACTGTGTAGAATTTTTTCCTTGTGTTTTGAAAGCAACATCAGACCATAAGTCATCAGAGCTTGCATGTACTGAACTTAAAGAAAACATAAGGGTGATTAACAGTGAACGATAGATCATAGAAAGTCCGATTATTATATTAGTTGTTTTTATATTTGTGTAACAAGCGCCCTGCTCTCACACAAAGCATAATGAAAATGCTGATTTATATAGGTACATAAATCAATCAAGAAGTTCATTGTATTGGTCGTTTTTTAGACTCTAGGGAGTCACTACGGACTGAGAATTAAATAACATGCGGAGCTGTAACACAGAATTTTTATTTCAGCTCAAGAGGCGCATAGTTATTCTACGCAAAGATTTAAGAGCAGTTGAGCTGGGACAAAAAAGCAAGTTAGAGTTTCGTAGGTTATTTAATCCTCAGTCCCATATATTTGCTTGCCAGATTGGAGTTAGTAAATCACAGGCTTCTTCAAACTCTGAACCAATGATTTCTTCATCTTTAGTATCTTTATAAAGTAACTGAAAAAACGGATCATAGGCGACCATCCCCTGATAGGCGCTTAATGAACTTTGTAACGGAGTGATACGAGCAGATTTTTTTTGTGATTGATTATGCCAAGCAATAGCCGGTTCAATAAGTAAAGGACTTGGCTTACGTTGATTAGATATATAGTGCTCAACTATTTCTGTGAGGAATAATTGGCTATTACTAACTTTTTTGAAGTGCCATTCTTGGTCTTTAGTTAATAGCCATGTTTCATAATCTTTCACAGGTTCAGTCAGTTGCGTAACCGATTGCCCAAGTAAATGACTAATCCATGCAGGTAATAGATCCTTTCCCTTCAGCTTTGCATAGCGATACAACAAATTGCCTTTTTCATACTGATGTCCCAAATTACCTACAATCCTATAATTATTAACCGTTATGTCTATTAAAAGAGGGTCAACAGGATTACCAACCGCTTTACTTTTAACTTGCTCAGCAAAAGCACCTATATCTTGTCGATGATCTTCAAAATTTATCTTTCCATTACTACCAGTTAGCCAGCGCCCTTGAGCCATTAATTGTTTATAAAATAACTGATCATCCGTATTACCAGCAAGATGCCTCTCTATCCATTCTTGAGCAATTTTATAATGACTTAAGCCATCTAATAAAAAAGGTTCAGTTTCATCTGCTCTAGTTTCAATTGACGGGATCACAAGCTGCATGTGTTGCTGTATAAAATGTCGCTGGGGATGTTGATAAAAAGCTAATAAATCTTGCAACTCAATAACCGTTTTAGAATCTTGTGATATTTCTCCTTTCCACCAATGACGGGTATCTTTTTGTTGTCTGTTTGCTAGTGCATTCGCGGTTGCTAATAAGTGCGATGAATAACTAAAGAAGTCACTACCATCACTATCTTCACCTGAAGCGCCATACGAAGCACTATCTAAAAAGTACTGACGACTATGAGCTTGCAACGAATGAAAAGTGTGAAATAGGGTCTCTTCAAGTGGTGTGTCCGTAAGATAGTATTCAGAGACTACTTCTAATAACTCAGACACCACAACAGAAGGAGGAATAGCACTATTGTTATTCTTTGATTGACCAAGATAAGTAATAATCAATTGTTGCTGTGCAGAAAGAAGTACCTCAAGGAATTGATAACGTTCATCAACTCGCGGAGATTTATCGCCCTTGCGAAAGTCATTCGCCATTAAATCAAAGGCAGCTCGTGTTTCAACACGTGGGTACTCCCCCTCATTCAAACCCATTAGTGCAATCACTTTAAAAGGAATGGCTCGCATAGGTAGCATGGAGCAGAAAGTCAATTGGCCACGCAAAAATCCTGCGCCAGAGTGCTGACTAGTGGCTTGTGTATTAAACCAAGCCAGAATGACCTCTAAACTAATTTTTTGTTGATGAATCTTCTCAAAGCCACTTAACTCGGTTAAGAGTTTCATCAATGCAACATAGTGATGTTGAAAATCTCCATCGGAAACAAGGAGACGCTCAGCAAAATAACCTAAATTCTCAAACCAGAATGATAGCGTGTGTGGTTTAGAAAAGGTCTTCTTAGCATGACTCAATAAGCTAAAGAAATCATACAAACCACCTAATGCTTGAGCTTGCGAGCCTTCAATCTCAGCAAAGGGTAGAATACCATCCATATCGCCACTGTACTGAAATTGTGAATCATCCGAATTGGCATACCCCATCAGCAAACGTTCCAACCCTGCTTGCCAACTATTCTCAGTAAAAGCAGGAAAACCTAATTCAGCTCTATGTTCAGCAGATTCACCCCACCTTATCTGAGTTTCTGCAATCCAGACTCTAATATTCTCAAGGTCTGATTCGAGTAACCCCAACTTCTGATGCACGACCTCATGATCTATCACATCCAATACTGACTCTAACTCCCAGCGGTTTTGACTCAGTGTTAAAAAGCGTAAAAAGATACTGAGCGGATCATTGCTATCCAGCATATTTCGGTCTGCAATGGCATGCGGAATATCCTCAAACACAGCCGCGATGTAAGGAGCATATTGGCTAATGTCAGGTGTCATTACCACTATGTCACGAATACTTAATTCAGGATCTTCTTCAAGACACTTTAGTAGCTGATCCTTGAGCACCTCAGTTTCTCGCATTCGGCTATGACAAGCATGAATGCTAATACTTGTATCTGCTTTCAAACCCTTTTTGGTATTCGTCTCGATACGGTTATGTAAAATATCATTTTGAAGATTAGCCAAGAGCGTCTTGCTTTCATGCTTTTCAAAACTCACATATTCCACTTCAAAATCACACTGTTCCAATAACAACTGCTGAAAATCCCTACCCTGTTGACCTAGTGCAGACAATAAGGGGTTTACTGTGTTAAATAATTCTCCCTCTTCTCCTTTCTCTTTCTCATTAATCGCTATTCGCTTTGCTAGCTGACGTTTATTAGGAAGGTCAGCCCAATAAGCTTTACTAGGGTTTAGTAGAAAAAAGTGAACATCAATAAAGTTTGCAATGGCCTCCAGAAAGCGCAGATAGATGGGGGACATGCCATTGACACCAAAAACACAGAGTCGCTCAGGCAAAACCTCTTTAGCTTCGACTGAATCCATTGCCGATAACTTATCAATCATGGATATCCACAAACTGCCTTTGCTATTCTGCGAGTTACTCCCCGAATTATTCCCCGAGTTATTCCCCAAATTAGCCACTAATTGCTGCCAAAGCTTACGTTGCCAAATCTCAGCTGGAACTTGTAAAACAGACTCACCCTGCTCCCATGCTGACAACCAATCAGGTCGCATAAATTGGTATTGATCAAATAAGAAAGCTAATCTTTCAGATAGTTGATAACGCTTCAAATCCTCACTATCACCCTGCATATAGTGTTGCAATGTCTCAAACTCGGTATCATTTAAATTTCTTAGAAGACTGTCAAAATGCCAAACCAAGGCTTCCTGACTATATAGCTCTACGTTTTTATCACTGTCATCAATTACCAGTGTGTCAGCTACTAATGTATCAACGATACTGCCAAAGAATTTCCCCGGAAAATGAAACTCAAAATTAGCCCAAATACCTTTCTGTTCCGCCAACTGTTGTGACAACCAACGCTCCATACCCTGACTTTGAATTAAGAACTCTTCTTTTATAAAGGGGTGGGATAATGGGCGAGACAAAACCTGATCTAAATGAGCTAATAAGTTTTCTG
>JAZGES010000301.1:0-2481 GCA_036478935.1 Thiotrichaceae bacterium | reverse complement strand
CAGAAAACACTTCAATATCAGGTGTGATAGCTATTAACGAGTGCATTATCCGTGTAGAAATCTCCGCATATCGCTCAGGACGAGAAGGAGCTTGGATCAGATCAGGGCAAACCTCACGCCCCTGTCGTAAACGCATACCTGTTTTTATACGCCTAACGACCTGATCAAGGCCAAATAAGCGAATGTATAAACAGAAAAATTGATTCAATCAGGGAGATCCTAAGATAGGTAAGGAGCAACTGATTAATTTTGGGATATAGTTAGGGAATCTATCCATATCCTTGAAGAATAAGACATTCTGGGTGATAACACCCAGAAGTCTGGAATATGGTGCCGGCACCATGAGTCGAACACGGGACCTACTGATTACAAGTCAGTTGCTCTACCAACTGAGCTACGCCGGCTTATTTGGGTAAAACTGAGGAGCGAATTCTATACAAGGAATTCGTATTACGCAAGGTTGATTTGATCAAAAGTTTAAACAAAGTATAAGCGGTTGAACTATAAAGCATAAACGGTTGCGCTGTGTTGTGCTTTATAGATAAAAAATATAGTCTTTACGAGCCTCACTTTATTATTCTTATTAGAGAAGGCTCGTAAAGTACAAAAAATATTATTATTATTATATATCTATTTATGTACTTACATACCAAATCAGGAGTCCCCTTCGCTGATTTGTTTTATAGATATTAGCCCATGACTTCTACGAGTCATTTATTGTTTTTATATGCCCTTATCTAGCGGCTTCTTATTATTAAGCCCTAAAGATCTTTGCCTTTATCTGGACTTCGGAGGGCATTCTACCTACCTTGTATGAACGTGTTATTAACTTGAAAAACACTTTTAATGTAAATCATAAAAGTGATAAGTATCAGCTAAATAAGATTGCTTAATAAGCGATCAGGGGTTGAAGGTAATGACTTCTTCTTGCTGTGAAGTGGCGAAACTACGATCAAAAACCAGTTCTATAGAAAGCCCCGAGTCCTCTTTAAAGCTCGCTTTGACTTGTTGTAAGTCAGGCATACGATTTGCTAGATAGGTGCACATGGCAGCCGCCAAAGTGTCGTTTTCTTCGCTAAGAGCATTCACCATCGAACTAGCTACAAACTGTGTTTTTTCTAAAGGGTTTGGTTTTTCAATCTGCTTGTCACTAATCGTAATACCTTGGTCCATTCGAGCGTCCATGCTATCAAGGTATTGTCGTTGATGACCAGGGACTGGCTGACCTCGGTCAAACTCCAGAATTGCGCTGCCGTTAATAACTACGGTTAATTGTTGTTTACTCATGCTAAATCATCAAACCCTGCTGCTTTATAGAGTTCCTTGGCTTTAGCGGAATCCTGTTCTACGCCGTTGCCTTGCTCATACATCATGGCAAGCGTAGTTAGTGATCCTTGTAAGCCTTGCTCGCCAGCTTTAGTGAACCACTCTACTGCTTTTGCACCGTCTTTTTCTGCACATTCACCTTCTAGATGCATAAAGCCGACACCGTGCTGTGCTATGGCGTAACCTTGTTCTGCAGAGGCAAGCATCCACTTGTAAGCGTAATCGTCGCTTTGCACGGTACCTAAGCCATTTTGATACATGATAGCCAGCATATGTTGTGCATGGGCATCACCATCATTAGCAAAGGGTGACAATAGTTGCATGGCGCGCGAAAAATGTTTGGCTTCAAAAGCAGCTATGCCGCTGGAGAAGTTCATTTCTTCGTCATCTGTTCTAGTTGTCTCAGTCATTCTTGCTATCCTGTTTTTAATTATTGCGAATCTTACATGATATGGGGGAAAAAACGCTAAATGCTACTGCAATAGCAGGGATTTTATGATTGTAGAGCAAATTATCTATTTATTTACCCCTATAGAGATATTCAGAAATACTTATATAGACGTATACTTGTCAGTATTAAAAAGATTTCGTCATATTCTATAATTGGATGAAAAAGGCTCAACTTGTTGAAGTCTGTTATACTCTCCCCAATTTTTGAATACACTTGAATCGTCTCATTCTAAGAGACTGAACAAGATTGAAGGACGAGATTGAGGAATAGGTATCCACTTATTAGTACTATTGCAACGAGTGTAGTGCTAATAACTTAGATTTAACTGAAAGAGGAAAAGGCAATGAACCAAGAATATTATGATGCTGTTGTAAAAATGGAAGCTGCAGGCACTGACGCAGAATACGTACAGGGCTGGCAGGGTGGATACTTAGTTAACCCAGAGCGTGAAGAACAGCGTTTAACAGAAGCTTATGAAGCAGGTTTTGCAGATGGCAAAGAGCATAACTTAGATGGATTTAGTGCTTGGGTTAAGTAATCCCCAGCTGAAACATCTTAAAGCGGACTTTTAAGTCCGCTTTTTTTATGCCTGTAATATACTCCTTACGATTTAGAATATCCCAAAGAGTATGGAAAGGAAGTGTATGTCTGATTGCTGTTTATCATCAAATACTCCAAAGAAGCCAAGGAAATCTAGGAAGCAT
>JAZGES010000300.1:0-25134 GCA_036478935.1 Thiotrichaceae bacterium | reverse complement strand
GGCTATTTTCAAGCATACTTTGGATTCGTGCTTGACCCCAATCAGGTAGCCATTCTACGGACTCAGTTGCTTTTATACATTGCTCTCGTAAGCCTGTCTTATCCATGCTGATAAACCACTGCGGTGTAGCACGAAAAATTAATGGAGCTTTGTGTCGCCAGCAGTGTGGATAGCTGTGATATAGCTTGTTATTACACAGTAACTTCCCATGTGCTTCTAACACTTCAATGACGTGTGGATTTGCTTTTTGAACATCTTCACCAGCAAATAGCTCTGTATTTGGTAAAAATTTGCCATCACTGCCGACTGGATTATCAATCGGTAAGCCATATTTTTGACCGACGACAAAGTCTTCCTGTCCATGTCCCGGTGCTGTATGTACACAACCCGTACCTGCATCAGTTGTAACATGATCACCCAAAATGACGGGAACTGTGCGATCATAAAAAGGATGTTGTAGCTGTAAACCTTCTAAGTCACTACCTTTGCAAGTTGCTAAAACTTCATGCTCTGCAATGTCGGCTCTTGTTAATACATCAAGGTACAAAGCTTCTGCTAGAACCAAGCGTTCCGCTCCTGCTTGAATTAACACGTAGTTTAATTCTTCGTTGAGAGCCACACCCTGATTAGCTGGCAACGTCCAAGGAGTTGTCGTCCAGATAACAACCGAGATTTCACCTTCACCTTGTAAATCACCACAACGTTTAGCAAGGTCAGCTTCATCAGCTACTGTAAAACGTACATCTATAGCAAACGATGTTTTGTCTTGATATTCAACTTCCGCTTCAGCCAATGCCGAACCGCAATCTGCACACCAATGAACCGGCTTTTCACCTTTACGTAGATGACCATTTGCTACGATACGCCCAAGTGAGCGCACAATATCGGCCTCTGTTTGGAAATCCATTGTTAGATAAGGATTATCCCAATCACCTAATACGCCCAAGCGTTTAAAGTCCGCCTTCTGCAAAGCCACCTGAGAGGCCGCATATTTACGACAAATTTCACGGAATTTTGCAGCATCTACTTTGACACCGACCTTACCTACTTTTTCTTCTACTTTAAGCTCAATAGGCAAGCCATGACAGTCCCAACCAGGAATATAAGGTGCATCAAAACCACTTAAGGTTTTACTTTTAAGAATAATATCTTTAAGAATTTTGTTAACCGCATGACCGATATGAATATTACCATTGGCATAAGGAGGACCATCATGCAGGGTAAATCTAGGACGTCCCGCGCAATGTTCGCGGAGTTTTGAATATAAATCAGCCTCATCCCAAGCTTTCAACATAGCTGGCTCTTTTTGTGCCAGATTGCCGCGCATAGGGAATTTTGTTGAGGGAAGATTTAGGGTTTTCTTATAGTCAGTCACTTGCTATTTTCCGATCCATTAAAGTTGTAGTTACCGCCATACCAATAGTGTTAGACGGTTTACAGGAGCGTAAGAATAACAAGTTTTCTATGATAGGTCATAGCTATTATTTTTTAGCTAAAGCCTTATTCAAGTTATGTTGAGATTGAGATTTTTTCTTGGCGTAAATAGTATTATTCGAATAGAAAACAGGTTTAGTAGAAAGTCGCACATCGTCAATAAATGCATATTCATCTTTACGAGGCGCCCAATAAGGCCCACTTCCCCCAAAGAAAGACGCAAATAACAATCGATCTATTTCTAGTCTATCCACATTTCTAAACCGCATCCCTTGTTGATTTAATACCAACTTGCCGTCCAACCAGCTTTTTATAGCGCCATTTTTATGACCGGGTTTATTCAGCATCACCATGGTTTGTACGGTGTGCCACTTACCTAGCTCAATACTCTCGTCCATACCAAATGACATCACATCACCATATTTGCTAGGCTGATCTGGATGATAAACATATTGCACTAGCTTACCGTCTTTGTCCCACATCATCCTAACGCTCCAGCCATCAGCACCATTAGGAATGGCGCCATTGGTGTTGGACTCACCGCCCCCCACACCGGGAAGCTTGCCGCCTTTTACAAAACGAAAACCTTTTGGAAATTTAAAACGATAGCCGTAATACAGCTTTTCAAACTTGCCTCCTAATTCTGGCTTCCAGTTAACACAATGTTTTGGACTATAACAACCAGAAATCCCTTTAGGATAATGTATACGTAGACCCTGCCCCTGATAAGCTCCTTTATCAGCAACTACATTAATCAGGTTTCTCCCCATCTGCCAATCTGGACAGTTCCAATCTTGACGGAAGGCTTCATTGGTATATCTACCTTTTGTGATCCTATCGAAGTTTATATGCCAAGGTTTGCCATCTGCGAGAGGTGTTTTTCCCGTGCAATTAGCTGTTTGATAAAATAACTTATACTTCTCGTCTTTACCTTTAACGCCATAATGCTTTGGCGTCTTAAGCTGTAAAACGTAGTCCCATACCGGATGGCTTGTTTTTGGAATGGGTGCATTGTTATATACAACAATTTTTTTTTCCCATTTGCGTGAACGTGCATCCCAGTACAGCTTTCCTGCATAGGCAAATGTCTTTTGAGTAGTATCGCGATAACGTTGTACGTGAACGTCTACTGGCTCGGCAAATACCAGCCCCGATGTTAGTAAAATCACAAACAATAGCACCAATGCCATTGGAAATAACCTATCCATGATAGCCCCTTGTTCTTTAATTAACTGATAGTAGATATCAGCATCATTAGATAATAATTTATATTTGGAAGTTATTAATAGCAAGCAAACAGAGCAGTCCTATTTGATATAGAACTGATGTTAAATTAGCCACCTCTTACATTTACCGTACTCGCCTAATAATTAACATATGCTTAATACATTATTTAACTGAAAAACATCAAATAAACTGGATATTTAACTGAAATTTATTAGGCATTAATACTAGTCACTTAATGCTAGGTTTGCGATGTGCCGTAAAACACGCATAATAGATTTTTAATTTAAGAAGTTGTCATTATGAGTATCGAGCAAGAACTATTACAACGTAGCCACTCCAAATGTGAACTGTGTAGTTCTGAAACTGAGCTCAGCGCTTATGAGGTTCCTCCTGTCACTGACAACACTGCTGATCGCTGTGTTTTAGTCTGTGCTACCTGTAAAGATCAAATCGAAAATCCTGAGCAGATGGATGCAAATCATTGGCGTTGCTTAAACGACAGTATGTGGAACCCTGAACCGGCTGTACAAGTAATGGCATGGCGAATGCTAGATCGTTTAAAAGCAGAAGGCTGGCCACAAGACTTACTAGACATGTTATATCTGGAAGAAGATGTTCAACAATGGGCAGAGTCCGATAAGATGACTGCCGATGACGAAGGCACTCAACCTACTTTAGATAGCAATGGTGCCCAATTACAAAGCGGTGACTCGGTTACACTAATTAAAGACTTAGCTGTCAAAGGTGCCAACTTTACGGCTAAGCGCGGAACCGCCGTACGGAATATTTCATTAACAAACAACCCTGAGCAAATCGAAGGTCGCGTGAATGGTACTCGCATTGTTCTGCTCACTTGCTTTTTGAAAAGACAATAACACTTGATCTTTTCTGGCAAGCTACCGAAGTGTTGGGCACGTCGTTCCTCCTTTGCCCAACCTACCAGTATTAACTAATACCTTTTAGCTAAACACCTGTTTGACTAACAATACACCAACACAGAGTATTGCATTTACTAACATTCCCTGATTTACTGAAAGAAACTTTTAAGGATATTTTTTAATGCCTTTACGCTTTCTCTTAATGTTAATTCTTGCTAGCCCTCTGCTTTCCACTAGCCTATTTGCTAATAGCGTCCGGCATCTTCAATTCGACTCCTTTGGTCATTATGTCAATTCAGCATTGAATGGAGAAGCTCTGGAAGATTTTGAAGCAATCACAGCAGAAGTTGAAAACAATATCTTTTGGAAAAATAAGGCACAGGCAAATAAGTACCAAGCCGCTTTTATCCGCTCTTCACCCGTTTTACAGAACTTACTCAGAGATGACCTTCCTGACTTTGTCTTCTTGATTCCTTATCTTGAATCAGGCTGGCACCCTACTAAAGGGAAACCTAGCTCAGACTACGGCTATTGGCAGATGATTACCGATGTAGTCACTGAAATAAAGACCTTGGATCAAGCCTCAGACAAATTAAGAGATGCTCACCCCAATGATATTCGCTCCGATCCTGAATTAAGCACCGAAGCTGCTCTAATCCATTTAAAACGTTATTATTTTTATTTTCGGCATGTTGCTAATTTTGAAGAAGGCGATGCATGGCTCTTCACAGTGACTGCCTTTAATTGGGGGTCAGGGAATATAAAAAGGACTTTAGTTAGAATGCGAAATGAAGGAGTGGGTGCCGGCTCAGATTTAACCTTTGCAGATTTTTATCACTACTTATTTCAGGCAGTTCAAAAACACCCCAAAGATAAATCTATGCGTGTAGCACTAGAATATGTACCTAACTTATGGAATATTGCTTTATTGATTGAGACCTCTCAACGAGATCAATCAGATTCAGCAAATACTGCGTTAACTCTTAACAGGTCTTCTTCTGTATCAATACCATGATCCGGAGCATCGTCTATTATTCCGACCTGAATCTCAATACCATTATATAAAGGGCGTAATTGCTCTAGAGACTCTATACGCTCTATTTCACAGGGTGGAAGTTCAGGGATCCTCTTCAATGTGCTGACTCGATACGCATACATACCTAGATGACGATATCGGGGAGTTGAACTGAGGTCTGGTTTGTTCTCAGCCCATTCGTCCCGATCCCAAGGAATTGGTGCACGACTGAAATAATGTGCTTTTCCCGTAGCATCCATAACAACTTTTACAATATTCGGGTTAAAAATATCTTCAATAGTCGTAATGGGAGTAGATAACGTAGAGATAGCTGCATCTGTTTTCATCGCAATATCAGCAAGAAACTGAATGACTTTGGGTGGCATTAAAGGCTCATCGCCCTGAAGATTAAGCACTATATCGTTTTCATCCCAACCTTGTTTCTCACAAACTTCTGCAAGTCTATCAGTACCTGATGGGTGATCCTCTCGCGTCATCACGACTAGACCACCAAAGCTCTCTACTTCGGCTTGAATACGAGCATCATCCGTTGCCACGCAAATGCTTTTAATCCCCGATTTAGAGGCTTGCTCATAAACACGCTGGATCATCGTTTTTCCAGCGATCAGCTTTAGTGGCTTCCCCGGAAGTCGAGAAGAGTTGTAGCGCGATGGAATGACGATATGAACCGTATCAGACATAGCTATAAAAAACCCCAAAATGAATAAAGGCAACCTTGAGGCTGCCTTTATCTTTTATTAGTAACTGCTCAGATTGCCCTCTAGTTTGTTCAAGAGTAAGGCGAAAGCACGGAATGTATAAGTATACTTGAGTACTTTCAGCGCAACTATTGGACGAAGTAGAGGGTGAGCTGAGTAGTTACACGTCAAATGATGAACCACAACCACAGGTTGTTGTTGCATTTGGATTACGAATGACAAACTGTGCACCTTCTAATCCTTCCGTATAATCAATTTCAGCACCTACCAGGTACTGGAAGCTCATAGGGTCAACTAACAGACTAACACCGCCTTTTTCAACTACCGTATCACCATCATCAACTGTTTCAGCAAAGGTGAAACCGTATTGGAAGCCCGAACAACCGCCGCCACTTACAAAAACACGAAGCTTTAACGCATCGTTGTCTTCTTCTTCAATTAATGTTTTAACCTTGGCAGCCGCAGCATCTGTAAAATCTAATAATGGCATATCTGCTGGGTCTATCGTTGTAGCTGTGCTTTCAGCGCTCATGTTGAGTCCTCAATATATTCTATAAAATTACTTTCAAAAATAGCATTAGCTACTGTTTAGAGCAAGTAACACCAGCTTTACTAGGGTAAGTTTCACCTCTTAATAAATCTAGGTTAATGCTTTTTATCATGCGACTCTCCTGCATGTGACAAATACAAAGCTAATCCCAGTAAAGCAATTCCCGCTGCTAGATACAACAAATCAAGAGCCGTCTCAAATTTTAACTGGTTGGCGTACTCAAAGAACTTAACAATCAGAATCATTAATATGACTTTAGCTAATCGATTTTTCAAATCATCTAAGCTATGGATAACCAATATTTTGGAGGCAGTATCTGAATTTTCAGCATCATCTATCTTGCTAATAAATAGCTCATACAAACCCAATGAAAAGATAATCAATACCGTTGCTAATAAATATCCATCGATCACCTCAACTACATGTGTAACCGTTGCCGTACGTAATTCTAATTTTGCTTCACCCGTCAAACTTGCGTACTCGTACAAATGTGAAATCATTTGCCATGCGTCGACTGTTGCTACATACATAATAGCAACCGCAGAAGCTAAACTAGCAACTACCGCAGCAATTACCATTAATCGACTATTCCAAAGGAGCTTCTCAAAGATTATTTCAATTACTTTCATGCTTTTTTATCTTTCCTTTTTAATATAAATTTTAAGAAATTCAATTTAGTTTTGCTCGTGTAACTACTCAGCGTAATCCGTCGCAGATTACCCTCTAATTTGTTTCAAAATAAGCTGAATAACTACAAATTTTTTTTATCAATCTGCGCTAACCCCCATACAGATATCAACTGATCACCTGCAAAAACCAAAGGGACTCGATCTCTTTGCCAAGGTGGAATGCGTTCTTCTTGTAGTAACTTTTTTAATGCAATCGTACATTGCCTGTTACGAAGACGAATACGTTCTCCCCCTTGTCTAAATCGAACGGTAACAGGAACACCTTGTTCTAGTAAAATAGTTTTTAAGTCACCTAAGTCATTTGGATTTAATGTTGGTAGATTCTCACCAAGATCCAATGAGCCACTGATATCCCAGTCCAAAGCTCGAGATGGTGATAAATCTAGCTGCGGCGACATTATATAAACATCATCACCATACCTTCTTATTTCTGCACCTTTCCATTCAACTAGAGGCATCGCATCCAGTTTACTGTTTAATACATCACCCATGACATGTTGAAGCTTTTTAGCAGAAGGCATTTTAAAACCAGACTGCTTAATCCAATGCCTTAGCACTGCTTTTTGTTTGATAAGAGGAAGAGCTGTAATGGCACTTGAAGATAATGTCGCCTCTCTACTCCCTGATAACTCAAATATTTCATCATTCAGGTAAGAAGCTTGCAACTGACTAGCTTCTGCTTGCAATGTGGCGGAACGTGATAACGTCTGCCCCATTTGCGGCCAGCGCTGTTTCATCATGGGAATAACGCTATTGCGTAAAAAGTTACGATCAAAGCGATCTTCTTTATTACTAGGATCGGTAATAAAATTCAATTCATGCTTTTTAGCATATTCCTCTAGCTGCTCTCTGGAGTAGTTCAGTAGAGGGCGCAAATGTTCACTTTTCGCAAAGTTGCTTTTCAAAGGCATCGCGGCTAAGCCATCTAGACCTGCTCCCCGTAACAATTGTAATAATAGAGTTTCAGCCTGATCATCTTGGTGGTGAGCCGTCAGTAATACCTCATTCTCACGTAGTTGTTTGCCTATCGCTTGATAACGAACTTTTCGAGCAACTGCTTCTAAGCTTTCACCTTTGGGAATTTTCAGATGCAGTGAAGTGGAGAGACATTCAATATGAAGTGTATCTGCTATTTGCTGACAATGATCTAACCAAGCTACAGAGGCTTCCTGTAGACCATGATCAATATAGATTGAACGGAGAGTTATTTCTGGATGCTCTTTTGCAATCGTAGCAAAGAGGTGTAACAACACATGGGAGTCTAGTCCGCCACTATAGGCTATGAGATAGGCACTCTTTTCTGAGTGCAAACAAAACTGTTTGTATAAACAATCTGGCGTTAAAGAGAGACTCGAGGTCATCGGGGTAAAGTGGTCAAAGTAATCACGGGAGGCTTCGCCACGGTGTATTCTTCCTATATTAGTTACTCTTCAAATAGTTACTCTTCAAATTTTCCGTATGACATCAATCGCTGGTAACGCCGATCAAGTAACTTATCCATATTTAAAGCTTTTAGGTCTCGTAACCCACTGATTAAAGCCTCTTTAATATTGGCGTATGTCGTCTCATAGTCTCGGTGTGCACCACCTAACGGCTCAGCAATGATCTGATCTATTAGCCCTAAATCCCTAAGACGTTCCGAGGTAATCCCCAAAGCTTCTGCAGCTGTTGATGCTTTGCTAGCATCTTTCCATAAAATAGAGGCACATCCTTCAGGAGAAATAACAGAATACGTTCCGTATTCCAACATCAACACGCGGTCTGCAACCGCAATAGCCAATGCACCACCTGAACCGCCTTCACCCACAACCGTTGCAATAATCGGTGTGCGTAATTGTGCCATTTCATAAAGGTTTCTGGCGATTGCTTCACTCTGCCCTCGTTCTTCTGCACCAATTCCGGGGTAAGCACCGGGTGTATCAATAAAGGTAAGAATGGGTAAGTGAAATTTTTCTGCTAATTTCATTAGGCGTAACGCTTTACGATAGCCTTCTGGTCTTGGCATACCGAAATTTCTATATACCTTATCTTTAGTATCACGACCTTTTTGATGCCCAATAACCATGACAGGTCTACCTTCAAACCTTGCTATGCCGCCAATAATAGCAGGATCATCGCCATGAGCACGATCACCATGTAACTCTTGAAAGTCAGTCAGCAAACCATCAATGATGTCGTTTGTGTAAGGACGAAGTGGATGCCTTGCTAACTGCGTTACTTGCCAAGGTGTCAGCTTATTAAAAATAGATTTGGTCAGTGAGCCGACCTTAGTCTCTAACCGTCCTATTTCTTCACCAAGATTAACATCCGTATTATCCACATAGCGGAGTTCTTCAATTTTAGCTTCTAATTCGGCAATGGGCTGTTCAAAGTCAAGAAAATCAGGATTCATAACAGAGTCTTTACGCAGTAAGTCGGGAACACTGATATTACATGGCTTGTAATAAAAATACTATTCAGGGCGACTCTATTAATTGTCTTTTCGTTCAATTTTGGCGTTGGATCCATTTTGCTTAGGAGTTATTCACTAATGCTTCACTCATATCGGTTGTATGAGGGTTGTGGTTATCACATGCTTGTAGGCGCGCATACAGCTCATCTTGCTCTAACACTTCATGCGTTCCATCTGCTCTTTGTACATAGGCAGCCCAAGGTACAAACTGCGTTTTAGAAAATAGCTGACCTTCTTCAGGTGAGTAATCAATATTCAAACCTGCAATGTAAATTAAGTTTCTGCCATGGTATTCCGGTTCTTTTACAATATCTCGATAGCTTCTATCAAATTCTATTTGCACATTGACTTCAGCAGCACTCAGCATGGGCTCACGTGAAGTCACTATCCAAGGCATATGTCGATGCAAGTTATTTTCCATATGATCTTTCTTTTTTCGAGCATGTTTAAAAGTAAACAAATCAGGCTTCAGAAATCTACCAAAGGACTTGGGTTGATCCTTTGTCCAAATAAAAGAACCCTCTTTTAAAAAAGCAATTAATTCGTTCGAAGCCCTAAATACCTTTGAAGTACTTAATATTTTATCTGGCGTGGTGGCTTGCCCTTCTTTGGGAGACTGAATCAACAAATCTAGATCTAAAAACAAGCCATCCTCGTATTTCTGTTCAAGTAGTTGATTATCGATTGTAATGTAATGCTTGTTATCGACTAACTGCAATAGGGTATTTTCACTAGCAAACATATATTCTGACTGGTACCAATCCAATACTGAATGCACCTTTCCGCAATTTGAAGACATATGGCTATCGACTGTTTGCAAACGTCGGTATTCCCCAAAGTGACCTGTTTCTGCATCATAACCCACGTGGCTTGCTTGAAAGATTGCTAGATCTTTGCCGTGATGGGCATAGGCTGTATTACGTCCTTTTGCCATTATTCCCCCGACCAAGCCGTGATCAAATGGGAATGCACCAAAATGTTTAGTAATCAAAATAATTGGAAAGCCTTGGCTTTCATCTGAACAAAAAGCACGGGAGGGAACAATTTTCCCGTACTCCATACCTTCATCAATACATAGGTTAAAAAAACGTGCGATAAAATCCTCATATTCAAAGGTATGATCTTCGATTTTGAAATTACCCAAAATGGATTTTAAACGCAGATTCATGATCATATTGATTTCCTAGTTAAAAATTTGCCGTGTTTTTATTGTTACTATTTCACAATAACACATGGAGCAGCTTAAGCTCGTTAAGCCATTCGCCCATCTTGATTCTATTTGAATAATTGAACTCAAGCCCCCATAATTGGTACTAACATTGGAGGGTAACTGAGTTACTCTACCTATTTCTTGTTTGACACGAGGACAGTCATGGAACTCACATTACTAAAATCAAAGCTACACCGGGTTCATACCACTCATGCTGAGCTAGAATATGAAGGCTCTTGTGCCATTGATAAACATTTGCTGAAAATGGCCAATATTCGTGAGTATGAACAAATACATATTTACAATATTGATAATGGTGAGCGTTTTTCTACTTACGCTATTATCGGTGAAGAAGGCTCCGGCATGATTTCTGTTAATGGTGCTGCTGCGCATAAAGCCAGCCCTGGCGACCGATTAATCATTTGTACCTATGCGCGCATGTCTGAAGCGGAAGCCGACACCTTTAAGCCTCAATTAGTTTATGTAGACGGTGATAACAAAATCACTCGTACTTCACAATTAATCCCTATACAAAATTCCCAAGTCGAACAACAAATCGGATAACAGTATGAGCCAATTTTGGAGTCAGCGTACTCATGAGCTAAATCCTTATACTCCGGGAGAACAACCCAAAGATACACAGTATATTAAGCTAAACACCAACGAAAACCCTTATCCACCCTCTGAGTTGGTACGGCGAGCTATTACTGCAACTAGCGATGATCTTTTGCGATTATATCCTGATCCAGATGCCGGTGAGTTGAAAACAGCCATTGCTGATTATTATTCAGTAGACAAGGCTAATGTATTTGTTGGAAACAGCTCTGATGAGGTGTTAGCTCACACGTTTGTTGCGTTATTAAAACATAATGCCCCTCTGTTATTTCCTGATATCAGTTATAGCTTCTACCCTGTTTACTGTAGTCTTTTTGGTATTGACTCAAAAATGATTCCATTGAATGAATTATTTGAAATTGATATTGAAGATTATGCGGTGAGTAGTTGCGGTGAGAATGGTGGGATTATCTTTCCCAACCCTAATGCTCCCACAGGTAAGGTATTATCTCTCGATGTCATTGAGCAGTTCTTACAGGAGCACCCTGCTTCAGTTGTCGTTATTGATGAAGCTTATGTAGATTTTGGCGCAGATACTGCTATCTCACTGACTAGTAAATACAACAACCTACTGGTTGTTCAAACATTCTCCAAATCACGCTCGTTAGCTGGTTTACGTGTTGGCTTTGCTGTTGGAAATACTGATCTCATTGAGGGGTTAGAACGTGTTAAAAACTCTTTTCATCCATTCCCTCTAGCGCGTAATGCCATTGCTGGAGCAGTGGCTTCTATCCAAGATAAAGAGGGCTTTGAAAATAATCGTCAGAAGATTATGAAGACTCGTGCTCGCACCACGCTTGAGCTAGAAAACTTGGGTTTTGACGTGATTCCATCTAGCACTAACTTTGTGTTTGCAAAACCACCAAAGGAGCAATCTGCTGAGTCACTTTACCTACAGCTTAAACAAAGAAATATTTTAGTACGTTACTTTGATGCACCACGAATTAATGAATATTTGAGAATTTCTATTGGTACAGATGATGAGATGGATGCATTGATAGGGGCTTTACATAAACTTGTTTAGTTGATGTGCTGATGTGCTGATGTTGTCAACAAATATGGAGTCAACATTCCTTGCCAACTCCGTATTATTGAAATCACGGATTAAGTCCGGTCGAATTTCCTGAGAGGGAAATATCAGTCAGGCTTTTGATAGAAAATCTAGTAATAGTCGTTCTATTGGTCTATTTTATAGTGAAAAGCTGACTGATTTTAACCTCAGGAAAGCGACTGATGACTTGATCAGGGTTCCTTAGAATTACTTGAGAGTTAAACTCGCCATTCGTTGCGGTCTTCCGCCTTTAATACGCTTTTTAATTTCCTGTGCTAACTGATGCACTGCCATGGCATATTTACTGCTGTGATTATATCGCGTAATGACATAGAAGTTATGCCCTGCTAGCCAGACTTCATCACCACTATTAGTGCTCATTCGTAACAGTCTAACCGACTGATCTATTGGTCCAATTGGATAGATACCATTCTTCTGCATCTTAGATAAGCTATGCGTTCTTTTATAGCTTGATTTAAAGTTACGATAACCTCGCCCTTCTGTTGTTGCCATTACTGCAACAGGGCCACCTTTTCTCCAACCATGCTTACGGAAGTAGTTTGCTACGCTTCCAATGGCATCCGATGGCGTCCATAAGTTACAAGCACCACTACCATCATGATCCACACCATAACGCTTTATATTGCTGGGCATAAACTGACACAGACCTAATGCACCCGCATAGGAAGCCATTGGCTGTAGCGGGTTCAAACCTGTTCTGCGTGTCATTAATAAATAGCTTTCTAGTTCACTCTGAAAGTATTTACCACGCCGTGCATTATTAAATCCCATATTAGCTAATGCATCCATCGCACGGTTTTTACCTACATTCCCACCATAACGCGTCTCGACACCAATGATTCCCAGAATATATTCCTGTGGTACGCCATAGCGCTGTTCTGCACGTTGCAAGGCAACCCTGTTCTGTTTCCAAAATTGAACACCTTGGTTTATTGTTTTGTTGGTAAGAAATAAGTTTCTATATCGTGTCCAGCTGCCTTTTCTAGCTTTACGTGTTCTCTTTACTGGATAGGCATCTCTAAACGCCATCTTTTGTAAAAAGGGAGTGGCGCGAGTATTAGAAAAAAGATAATTTAAATGCCCTCGATCAAAGCCATGGATGGTTACCATTTTATTTATAAAAGCATGAGTCCGAGGGTTACTTGAAAAGTCTCCTGACAAGCTATTAGCTCTCTGCATCCCCCATGAGCCTCTTTGTACAGGCCTAGTAGGCCTTTTTACTACTTTCCTGGCAGGTTTGGGTCTGGCTTTTACAACTTTTTTTGGTTTAGCTATTACTTTATGAGCTTTGGGTGTTTGCTGTTTGACAACTTTGAACGCCTTATCCAAGTTGGAAGGCTGAGGGCTCTTGCTCTTAACTTGAGCTACCGGTTTTTCTGTACGCGCGGCATTAGAACTACAGCCTGAAACAAAGCTGGCTACAACTAGGACAGAAACCATTATTATATTTTTATTTATTACCATTAATATCCCCTTGTTATTATGGTGTTACTAGTTAGTACTGAGGACTTGGCATCCAGAAATACTAACTAACATTTTTTCTAGTTAGAAAAGTCCATCATATTCCCCATTTCCTCCATCATTGGTGGAAATTGATTTAAAACTGCATCGCCTACAGTAACAGGATCAGGAGAACTTAATGATGGCGCTCTCCAACCGCCTGGCATACGCCCCATATCGTATGGACCATTGGTAGACTTATCCCACATCTCATCAGTAAACTCTGTATAAAAATCAGGCCATATATTTCTTACATCACCCCAAGCTTTCTTTTTATTGGTGTTGTTTTGCTGAGGAAAGAAAGGCATCTGTGAATTATTTCCATTAGTCCAAGGGTTCCAGTTATTACTGTTGCTCCATGGCGTTGGAAAGTTATTATTATTGAACATCGAAGTAGGCGAGAAACTATTACCAAAGGGTGTCATGTTCGAGAACTGATAGTTAGGCGTACTATAGTTCATTGGGCTTGGCTGACTAGCTTGGTTTTGCTGACCTTGCTGATATGGATAATAACCATAAGCAGGACGTTGCTGTGCCCACGGCATCGCACCATAAGACGGGTAAGAGTAGCCTTGATATGCGGGTTGCATTGGCATTTGCATCATTGAAGGGAACTGTTGTGCTGTCGGCGCATAACCTTGTGGAGCTTGCATCCCAGGAAAATTTCCCGTTGCTGGAGCAGCAGGATTTGAGAAGCCAGTGATAGGTAGCATTAGTGCAATTAAGCTTCCCATTGCTCCCACTAATTTTAAGTTTGAATATCTTGATAGTTTCGTGTGTTTCATTTCCAGACCCGCCTTGAAGTTTTAGTGCTCTTTCCTTCTTATTTAACTTCAAATGAAAGGTCAGAGTGTTATTCGATAATAACAACCAAAGTATTAACATACACTTTATCATACAATTTAGTGATTGCATGATTAGACATTCTAATACAACCATGTGAAGCCGGCTTGCCTAGCCGCCATTCTTCATCAGTGCCATGAATATAAATATAGCGTTGATAGGAATCGACTTTCCATTGCTCGCCCGAATCTTTGTTTTTTCCTAACTCCAACCCGTCAAGCCATAAAATACGTGTGGTAATAGCATCGATGGGACTATATTCCCCGTCAGAGCACATAGCAGCAACTTGATGGGTATTCTTTCTTGCCTTAAATAAAGAACCATATACGGCTCCTTTTCCTATTTTTTCTGCAATACGATGAATACCTAACGGGGTCTTTTCACTTCCTTCCTCACTCCCCACACCTTTTATGGCAGTAGAAACTGAAAACTCATGTGAAACATTATTATCGCGTACCAGAAATAACGTTTGATCTGATATAGAAACTAAAAGGTAATCACCGTCTAAGTTTTCACTCTGAAATGAACTTAATGCCTGAGTAATCTCTTTGAGATCAACATTCAACCTAAAATCCTCAGTTGGACAGGGTAGAGTGTGCGGCTGTGGTGGTGCAGATCAAGGCGTAATTGTGCGGAATGGTCATTCCCTTTCAAACAGTTACAACGCGGATATGCTCCATTACAGCTGTGCAATCTACCTTGTAGCGCCTTCATCCTGTGAGTGAAGTTTTTATAAGTGCAAAGTTTATACAAAATCATGAGCTTATTTGTCATTCGAAGCGGTCAACTGAGGAATTTAGGTTTATTTACCTGTATCACTTAAATCAATCGCAGCTCCTTTTTCCCGCTTTGACTTTGCATTGTCATTTCTTTCTTTTTGGAGCAACTTGAAATACTCATCACCTTCTCCGGTAACGTATTCACCGGTAAAAACCGAGGTATCAAAATTCTTTAAGTGGCTATTACCCTCACTCACTGAATCAACTAAATCTTCAAGGGTTTGATAGATCATTTTATCGGCACCGATAGCTTCAGCTACTTCATCTTCAGTTCTCCCATGAGCAATCAACTCGGTGGCTGAAGGCATATCGATACCATAAATATTAGGGTAACGAATAGGAGGAGATGCTGATGCGAAATAAACCTTTTTAGCACCCGACACTCTAGCCATGCTAACGATTTCTCTTGAGGTAGTGCCGCGTACAATGGAGTCATCTACCAACAATACGTTTTTACCTTCGAACTCCAAATCAATGGGGTTTAACTTCTGACGTACTGATTTCTTTCTTTCTTGTTGCCCCGGCATAATAAAGGTACGACCGATGTAGCGGTTTTTTATAAAACCTTCCCGATACTTAATATCCAAAGTTGCTGCAATCTCAGCCGCAGAAGTTCTACTCGTATCCGGTATGGCAATCACCACATCAATATCATTATCTTTCCATTCGCGCTGAATGCGCTCCGCCATTTTATGGCCCATTCTCATACGCGCTTTGTGTACAAATACGTCATCTATAATGGAGTCAGGTCGTGAGAAATACACATATTCAAAAATACAGGTGTTATAGCTCGGGTTTTCTGCACACTGTTGAGTATGCACTCTGCCATCTTTAGTGATAAAGATCGCTTCTCCTGGTTGGATATCTCTAATGAGATCATAGCCCTGAGTCACTAAAGCCACACTTTCTGATGCCAACATATAGTCCACACCATTTTCTGTCTCTTTTGCCCCATAACATAAAGGACGAATTCCATTAGGATCACGAAACCCAACCAGACCATCACGAGTAATCATCGCAACAACAGCATAACCCCCTTTGCAGCGATGATACACGCCAGAGACAGCCGAAAAAATATCGTCTTCAGTGACTTTATAGGAGTCTAGTTTTGATAACTCTTGAGCAAAAACATTAAGGAGGATTTCAGAATCTGAGTCTGTATTGATATGACGCTTGTCTTGCTCATATAGCTCATGCTTTAAATCTCTAGCATTGGTTAAATTACCATTATGAGCCAAAGAAATACCATAAGGAGAGTTTACATAGAAGGGTTGTGCTTCAGAGACAGAAGACGTGCCAGCAGTTGGATAACGCACATGACCCACACCCATATTGCCCTGCAAACGTTTCATGTGTTTTATATAAAACACATCACGAACCAGGCCATTGCCACGCCTTATAAACAGCTTTTTTGCATCACTGGTCACGATGCCTGCAGCATCTTGTCCGCGATGTTGAAGTACTGTCAACGCATCATAAATAGATTGATTGACCGCTTCATGACTAACAACGCCTACTATTCCACACATATCCAACCTGATTCATTAAAACTGGAATAGCTATCATATCGTTTAACGCTTCAATCAGCTATGAATTTAGTCTTCACTAACAGCCCCACTGAAGAGATTAAAGATACCTTCCATGCAAGCCGTCACAAAATTGGCAACTTTTGTCATTTTGTCACGGCATTAGTGACACTGGATGTAACAAGCTGACATTTTCATACCGCTTATTTTTTAATCAAAACCACGCTGAATTAATATAAGATACTGGTTTTATTCAAATAGTTATCAGTTTGTCTAAATTCGATATTAATTGGCATACCCATTGCATAACTTAGACCAGCAGAGAGTGACAAACACCATTAAGAGTGAAGCACTTGAAGCTAGGTAACACAACAAGGACAGAAAATAATAATAATAATAATATGATAAGAAATGGGTCTGAAGGAACAGTATAAACCTACCGAGACAGTAGACGAATAATAAAAATAAAAGGTTTACGTCTTTACACAACGCTTCCCCTGCCGAAAGGTAGGGGACTTATTTTAAAGCTCTTATTCTTAATAGAATAGTAAGAATAAAGAGTTAACGATTTTACCAGCAAGCCCCTAGAGGCAACGATCAGAAGTATATAATAATAAAAATAAGATCTCTGACGTACCCTCGACTTAGTACCTTCCCTGCCTTTTGGCGGGGATTTTTGCTTTCAGCTGTATTTAACTGAACACATATACTCCTAAGACTTTACTTTAAGTTCCCCCCATAAGCAAGAATATAAAGTTAGCATTCTCTAGCTTCTAATCTATCACTGCCCAGTAATGAGCAGCTTAGTCTTTTTCATCTATCCACATCATTTGAATAGCTTCCAGAATTTTTTCATTTGATTTCTCTGGGTTATCAGAAAAACCCTTCAACTCTGTAACCCATTGATGCAAATCAGTAAAGCGAACATATTGAGGGTCTACATCGGGATGAGACTCATCAAGCTCTATTGCTATATCCAGTACATCAGTCCATTTTAAGTCCATAGTCATTCTCCTATTTACTGTACTAGTGATTCTCTGAAACCATATTAATAGTATATTTTGGTATTTCAATAACCAAATCTTCTTTACCCACCAAAGCTTGACAGCTTAGGCGCGAATCAGGATCAACACCCCATGCTTTATCGAGATAATCTTCCTCTGTATCCGTAGCCTCTTCTAGTGAATCAAAACCTTCTCTTACATAGATATGGCAAGTCGTACAAGCACAAGACTTTTCACACGCGTGTTCGATTTCAATATGCTGTTGCAACGCTGCATCACAGATACTAATACCTGGCTCAACTTCAAATGCAGCACCATCAGGGCAGTGCTCTTCATTTGGGAGGATTATAATTTGGGGCATTGATGCTCTCCTTTAAAACTCATCTACGCTATGACCGGACATCGCTTCACGGACACTGCTATTCATTCTTCTTTCAACATAGAAATCAGCCGCTTTTTCCATGGCTTTGATCGCTGATTTTATTTCTTCACTATGCGTTGAAGACTCTCTGACTTCAGCCAAGCTCTTACTAGCCGCTAACAGCCTTTTACGTTCTTCATCACTCAACAATTCAGCGCCATCCGATTCCATCGCTGCATCAAGCGCTTCTAATGATCGATCGGCTTCTACTTGTTGCTCACGCAAACTGCGCAACTCCATATCCGCTTTTGCGTTATCCATTGAGTCACGCAACATACCTTCAATTTCTGTATCTGTTAAACCATAGGACGGCTTAATTTCTATACTGGATTTTGTACCTGTTGTGGCTTCTTCAGCTGAAACACTCAGTAAGCCATCAGTATCTACCTGAAAAATAACTTTTATACGAGCGGCACCCGCAACCATAGGCGGAATATTTCTAAGTACAAACTTTCCTAAAGAGCGATTACTTTCAACCGTTTCACGCTCTCCTTGTAAGATATGGATAGATAAGGCAGTTTGTCCATCTTTGAAGGTTGTAAACTCTTGTGCGCGAGTAATGGGTATAGTGGTGTTCCGAGATATTACTTTTTCTACCAATCCTCCCATCATTTCCAAACCTAGAGATAATGGAATAACATCCAGTAAAAGCATTTCTCCATCAGGTTTATTCCCTGCTAGCACATCTGCTTGTTGCGCGGCACCTATAGCCACTACACGATCTGGATCAATACCCACTAAGGGTTCTTTTTCAAAAAAGGCTGCTACTTTTTCTCGAACCAACGGTACACGAGTTGAACCACCCACCATAACCACATCGACAATTTGATCTTTTTCCAAATCTGCATCGCGCAATGAGCGCCGACATGCCATTAAGGTCTTTTTTACTAAAGGCTCGATCAATGTGTTTAAAAATGTTTTATCTAAACTACCTTCCCAGTCACCCAAACTAAGGGGTATTTGGTCTTGTTCAGTTAAGGCTTCCTTAGCTTCACGCGCCGTCATCAAAGCTAATCTCAGCAAGGCTTTATCATCTGTATTTTCTAGCTGAGCCTGCTCTAAAATCCATTGAGCAATGACATGATCAAAATCATCACCACCCAAAGCGGAATTACCACCCGTTGCTAAGACCTCAAAAACACCCTTGCTAAGACGTAAGATGGATACATCAAAGGTACCGCCGCCAAGATCATAAACAGCAATAATCCCTTCTGCTTTCTTGTCTAGGCCATAAGCTATCGCTGCTGCTGTAGGCTCATTTATTAGCCGGTATACATTTAAGTTTGCCAGCTTTGCCGCATCACGAGTCGCTTCACGCTGTGCATCATCAAAATAGGCAGGAACGGTTATAACCACACCAGTGAGATCATCACCCAACGTGTTTTCTGCACGTTGTTTCAATACTTTTAGAATTTCAGCCGATGCCTCAATGGCACTAATTTCCCCCACCACTGTTTTTATTCTAGGGACGGAAGAGTCCGTATCTGCAAACTCATAGGGAAGGTGGCCTGCCAGAGTAATTATGTCTTCAGTACCTCGACCCATTAACCGCTTTACTGATGCAAGCGTATTCATTGGATCTTCAATGGCTTTGCTTTGTGCCTTTTCACCAACTTCGATGCTTTGATCAGAAGCATAACGCACTACAGAAGGTAATAAGTGCTTACCCTCTTCATCCGGCAGAGTGTCTGCAATACCACTTCTGATAGTTGCTATTAAGGAATTTGTCGTCCCCAGGTCTATACCTGCAGCCAGTCTATGCTGATGAGGAGCCGTGCTCATTCCGGGTTCTGAAATTTGCAGAAGTGCCATAATTAATGTTTTATTTTGGGTTTGGTTGTTTTTTGGTTTAAGTAGATTGTTGTAATCTTAGAAGTCATCTAAACGGTCTTCAATACGCTGAATTTCACTGAAAATTCGCTCACAAAAACGTAACTTTAATACAGCTTGTTTTGCAACAATAAAGTCGCCTTGATCATAATTTCGCTTAAAGTCCTTTTCTACATCCAGCTTTCTTGATGTAATCATCTTTCTTAATTGATCCAGCTCTTCAAAAGGGTCATCAGCGCTTTCAGCATCTTCAATCAACCCACGAATTTCCAGCTGTTGCATTAAAAAACTTTGGTCGTTCGTTGTGCCTGTTTCATCGTTAAAATCAACGCCTTTTAGCGTCAATAAATAACGAGAACGTAAACGTGGATTAGTAAGAGTATCGTTGCCTTCATTCAGAAATCCCGTATTCTGCATTGCCACACGGCGCTCTTCATCCGTTCCATTTACAAATTTATCAGGGTGAACTTGAGACTGTAACTCTCGAAAACTGGATGCGAGTGCATCCATGTCAATATCATACTGAGCAGGCAAGCCAAAGACTTCATAGTAATTTTTAGTAAGATCGACAGTCATAATAAGTACAGGTTGGGTTTGGGTGGGGTTCGAACCTAAACGGTGAAACTTTCACCACACCCACAAGAATCCTTTTCATTGGGGTTGTTAAACTTAAAACCTTCGTTTAAACCTTCCTTCGTATAATCGACTTCCGTTCCATCAAGATAAACCAGACTTTTAGCATCAATGATAACTTTTACATTGTGTTCTTCAAAAACGGTATCTATCTCTTCAACTTCATCGGCAAACTCAATGACATAGCCCATTCCGGAGCAACCCATTGTTTTCACACCCAAGCGTAGCCCTACACCTTTACCGCGCTGATCTAGGAATTTTTTAACACGCTCGGCTGCTGCCTCTGTCATTGAAATTGCCATGACTTTTCTCTTATCCGTACTTTATGACTAAGCTATAACTCAGCGTAACAGTTCTTACTGTTTGCTTTTGAAATCATCAATAGCTGAACGAATGGCATCTTCAGCCAATACAGAACAATGTACTTTTACAGGTGGAAGCTCTAGCTCTTCTGCAATATCTGTATTTTTAATTTCAGCCGCTTCATCTAATGTTTTACCTTTAACCCATTCAGTTAGCAGGCTTGATGATGCAATCGCAGAACCACAACCGTAGGTTTTGAACTTAGCATCTTCAATTACGCCATCATCACTGACTTGAATCTGTAATCTCATTACATCGCCACACGCGGGAGCACCTACCATGCCGGTTCCAATATTAGCGCCGTCTTTGTCCATCGTGCCCACATTCCGTGGGTTTTCGTAGTGATCTACCACTTTATTACTATATGCCATGATCTTATTCCTCTTTAATCCTAATTAAAACTTACCGTCTAATCTATATAAGACGTGAAGTTATTTATTAATGTGCCGCCCATTCAACCTGACTTATGTCGATGCCGTCTTTAAACATATCCCATAATGGGGACAGGTCTCTTAGTTTTTCAACTGCATCACGTGTTTTATCTATCGCATAATCTACTTCTTCAGCCGTAGTGTAACGACCTATCGTGAAGCGTAGAGAACTATGTGCTAACTCATCGTCACGGCCTATCGCACGAAGTACATAGCTAGGCTCTAAGCTTGAGCTAGTACAGGCTGAACCTGATGAAACGGCTAGCTCTTTAACTGCCATCATTAAGCTCTCACCTTCTACATAGTTAAAGCTGATATTTAGGTTGCCAGCAACACGCTGTTCTAATTCACCATTAACGTAAACTTCTTCCATATCTTTAAAACCATCATAAAGACGAGTTCGCAAGGTTAGAAGGCGCGCATTTTCTGCTACCATTTCTTCTTTTGCAATACGGAAAGCTTCACCCATGCCCACAATCTGATGAGTAGGTAATGTGCCAGAGCGCATACCACGCTCATGTCCACCGCCATGCATTTCTGCTTCGATTCTTACTCGTGGCTTACGTTGTACATATAAAGCACCAATGCCTTTAGGCCCGTAAATTTTATGAGCAGAGAAGCTCATTAAGTCTACTTTTAATTCTGCTAGATCAATCGGTACCTTTCCAGCACTCTGCGCTGCATCAACATGGAAAATGATCTTCTTGCTACGACATAGTTCGCCGATTGCAGCTATATCCTGAATAACTCCAATTTCATTATTCACATGCATGATAGAAACTACCGTAGTGTCTTCACGGATAGCATCTTCAAGTGTTTTGATATCTAGCAAGCCATCATCTTTTGGATCAAGGTAAGTTACTTCATAACCTTCACGCTCTAACTGACGACATGTATCTAACACTGCCTTGTGCTCAGTCTTCATAGTAATAATGTGTTTACCGCGACGCTTATTAAAATGTGCCGCGCCTTTAATGGCTAAGTTATCTGATTCCGTTGCGCCACTTGTCCAAACAATCTCACGAGGGTCTGCGTTGATTAGATCCGCTACTTGTTGACGTGCTTCATCTACAGCATCTCCAGACTCCCAGCCAAACTGATGACTATTAGATGCAGGGTTACCAAACACACCATCTTTTGTGAGGTATTGAGACATTTTTTCTGCAACACGCCCATCAACCGGGGTTGTTGCTGAATAATCGAAATAAATAGGGGTTTTAATAGTCATTCTTTCTTTTGCCTTAAAAACTTAAGAAGTAGTGATAAATCTCATGATAAATCAGCTGAAGTCTCAAGGAAACTCTGGTTAAGTTGAGTGGAATTTCTTCTTTTGAGAAAACCTCTCATACTTGATCAGAGGTTCCTTATAGATTACTAGAAATAATTTTTTGCTCTAACTGCTGCTTGTCTTGGAGCATTGCTACTGACAAAACATCACCACGTTCCTTCATGTCTTGTAACGTAATATCAGAAAGGAAGTTATTAATCTGCTTACTTAAATCCATCCATAGATCATGAGTCAAACAACGTTTGTCCTTACCTTCGCAATTTTCTTCACCACGACAACGGGTCACATCAACGTTTTCATCAACAGCTGAAATAATATCTGAAATTGATACGTCTTGAGGTTCGCGCCCTAAACGATAACCACCACCTGGCCCACGCATACTTTCCACTAGACTATTTCTGCGTAATTTAGAAAATAACTGCTCTAAATAGGATAGTGATATATCTTGACGATCCGAAATTTCAGCTAATGATACTGGCCCCTCATCACCATGCAAAGAGAGGTCCAACATAGCCGTCACAGCGTATCGACCTTTTGTGGTCAACTTCATAACATAACACTCACGTTTGATTTAAACGCATAGTAGAATACCCGACTAAAATGGTCAAGTATTCACATTGGGATAGTGGTATTTAGTTTTTAGTCGAATTTTTATCTTGTTCAGGGATTCCAAAACACTCAGTTTCTAGCGCTGGGATTGGCTCTTCATCTAGCTCACCACCAAGTTCACGAACCTGCGTACATAAGCTTTCAATACGCTCATCCATTAAATGAATATGATCCAATATACGGTTCATACTATTGGCGACAGGGTCTGGCATATCTTCGGTTGAGCCATAGGCATCAAAGCCCATTTTCTCAGCGATTTCATGACGTTTAGCTTCTTGCTTAGTGCGCCTCACAACTTCACGACCGGGAATACCGATTACCGTTGTTTCCTCTGGTACATCTTTTACTACAACCGCATTAGAGCCAACACGAGCATTTTCATTTATCGTTATCGGACCAAGGATTTTTGCTCCGGCTCCCACGACTACATTATTCTTCAACGTAGGGTGACGCTTACCCTCATTCCATGAAGTACCACCAAGGGTAACACCATGATAAAGCGTACAGTCATCACCAATCTCAGCTGTTTCACCAACCACAACACCCATGCCATGATCTATAAAAAAGCGCCTACCAATAACAGCACCTGGATGAATTTCAATGCCCGTCAAAAAGCGAGATAATGTGGATGTTATGCGAGCCAGCCATTTAAGCTTTCGTTGCCATAAGGCATGACTCAAACGATGAAATAAAATGGCATGAACACCGGGATACGTCGTTAATACTTCAAAAATGTTACGCGCAGCAGGATCGCGATCAAATACGCAATTTACATCTTCACGAATAGGTTCAAACATATTGAATTTCTCGAAATGACTTATCTAAGCTATTTACTGTAGCTACCTAGATTAACGGTTTGCGCGCCACATTAGATTCAATCGCAGCTTTAGAAATTGCCTGCGGAATCGTATCTTTTAAACGAGGATCTAGCGGCTTCGGGATAATATAATCCACACCAAACTCCAAGCTATCCAACTCATACGCTTTCAACACACTCTTCGGCACAGGCTTATGCGCGAGTTCTGCCAAGGCATGAACGGCGGCCATCTGCATTTCTTGATTGATCGTAGTTGCATGCACGTCTAACGCACCACGGAAGATAAAGGGAAACCCTAGTACATTATTAACCTGATTAGGAAAGTCACTTCGACCCGTAGCCATAATCAGATCAGATCTTGCTTCGTTAGCTAGACGAGGGGCAATTTCTGGATCAGGATTGGAAAGAGCAAAGACAATAGGCTTCTCCGCCATTTTCATTAATGAAGCTTCACTGAGTAAATCGGGACCAGAAACACCAATAAACACATCCGCATCAGTACAAGCATCATCCAAGGTACGCTTATCCGTTTTTATCGCAAAGGCTTGCTTGTATTCGTTTAAGTCATCGCGTCCATCATGAATGACACCCTTTCGGTCAATCATGTAAATATTTTCTGCCGTGGCACCCAATGCGATCAGTAGATTCATAGAAGCAATGCCTGCCGCACCTGCTCCCAAACAAACGATTTTGGCGTCTTCCATCGTCTTTTCTTGAATCTTTAATGCATTAATAAGACCTGCAGCAATAATAATCGCCGTACCATGCTGATCATCATGAAAAACCGGAATATCTAGTGATTCCTGCAAACGACGTTCAATCTCAAAACAAGCAGGAGCCGCAATGTCTTCTAAGTTAATACCGCCAAACGTACACGCAATATTCTCTACAGTCTTGATGAAGTCTTCAGTATTCGTTGTCGTTACTTCAATATCAAACACATCAATATCAGCAAACTTCTTAAAGAGAACACCTTTGCCTTCCATTACCGGCTTTCCTGCAAGCGCACCCACATTACCTAGCCCTAGTACAGCCGTACCATCAGTGATAACGCCCACTAAGTTACTTTTCGCTGTATAGAGGTATGCGGTTGCAGGGTCATGGTGAATTTCCATTACAGGCTCTGCAACTCCGGGAGTATAAGCTAGTGACAAGTCGTGCTGAGTTTCTGTTGGCTTAGTAATAGCTGTAGCGATTTTCCCAGGGCGTGGCTCTGCGTGGTATTTCAG